>NZ_JBMQOC010000086.1:0-51941 GCF_053550995.1 Parapedobacter sp. | reverse complement strand
CCATTGATATCCTTGTATTTGATATCTCCCGGTTGTACAGTCGAAAACTTCTGTTCTGGGCTGTTAGCTATTTCCTCCGCCGATTCGAATAATCCCAAGGCTACCAAGCCCCGCTGTTGATATAACCGTTGCCCCACTTCAGCCTGGTACGCCCAAATAGGTGTCGGCCGGTCATCAAATAATTTCTTATTACGGTTATACGTAAAATTCCCCCGTCCTTGAAAAGCAAAATCGCCGCTGCGATGCGAAAACTCCAATGAGGCGTCTACACCCTGATTCTTCATACGGCCCAAGTTCACATATTGTTGAACATTCACACCGACAATAGAGGGTACACTTTCCTGGAGAATATAAATGCCTTCGCGTTTCTCGGAAAAGTAATCGGCATTTATGGTCAACTTGTTGAATAAGCCGAGTTCGATGCCAATGTTCTGCTTAATGGCACTTTCCCAAGAGACATTCGGATTTCCCGGATGTCCCGTGGCAATCCCACCTCGCCATTGCTGTCCCGTGCTTCCAAAATGGTATCCTCCCGTCCACGCCATTTCAGAATTATAAGCGAACCGCCTGTCGCCCCCTATTTGATCATTACCAATCTCTCCCATCGATCCACGGATCTTCAAATGGCTAATGGTAGGTAGTAGTCCGCTAAAAAAGTCTTCATTACTGATAATGTATCCCAATGCCAGTGAAGGGAAGAACCCAAAGCGCCTTCCGGGTGCAAAGTTTTCAGAACCGTTATACCCAAAGTTTCCTTCGATAAAATAGCGGTCCAGAAAAGAATAGGTAAGCCGGGATGCCACCCCAATGTTTCGGAATGGAAATGCGGCGATGTAATCGGCGGGAAAATTATTGGTCCGTTGCCGCATACTGAACAGAAACAATCCTCCCACACGGTGTTTGTCTGCCAGCAATCGATCATAGGTCAACGAAGATTCCAGATTAATCGTACGTTCGCCGCGGTTTGAACGTGCCAACGAAAGGTAGTCGCTTCCATCTGCATTTTTATGCAAAATCAAATTTCCTTCCGCATCCCTGCCCGTGGCGTAATAGGTGGCCGGGTTTTTACGCTTGTCTAGGGTAGATCCGTTGAATGCGTCCCATGAAAACTTTACGTTCGCTTTTAAGCCCTCGGTCACCAAATTGGAAAAATCTTGGGTCAGGCTTACCAACGACTGCGCATTATTCCAGAAATCCTCCGAAAACCCGGTACTATTCAGCGCATAATAAGGATTTTGGCCCACCAATGGCTGGGCATGGGTCCCATCGGAATAAACGGTAGGAATAGCAATCGGCGTGGTATGCAACACCATTTCGTACATCTGGGCCATATCGACGCCCAGCCTATTTTTGGTTTCATATTGGTTGGAAAGATTCAAACTCAGGTCGGTGGAGGGCGATAACCGGATATCCAGGTTCGATCGGAAGTTGATTTTGTCGTAGTTTACCGAAGGGTCGTAGTTGGGCGATTTATTCGGTTCGAAAATACCATTCTCCCGAAGATAAGATCCCGACACATAATACCTAACCACATCACCACCCCCGGTTACATTGACATTCAGCCGATCGTTGGTGGTCGTATTTTTAAAAATCTCATCCATCCAATCCACATTTGGATAGATGTCCATATCGACCTTATTTACATAAAGATCTTTTAATTCCTGGGGATAAGCATACCTTGACGAACCTTCAAAATTGATGTCGTTATAGTAATCGATCCATTGGGATGCATTGGCCAATTCAGGTAAACGGGTGGGTTGAAGCACCCCTCTTTCAAAGCGGGCATTGATAATTGGTTTTTCCGTCTTTTTCCCGCGCTTGGTCGTTATCAGAACGATACCATTTGCTCCGCGAACACCGTAGACAGCAGTCGCGGTAGCATCTTTCAAAATGGAGAACGATTCTACATCCTCTGGGTCAACCAAGTCCAAGGGCCGCTCGATACCGTCTACAAGAATCAATGGTCGGTTATTAGCGCCAAAGCTACTGACCCCACGAATCCAGAAAGATGCACCGGAGCCCGGTTCCCCCGAACCCTGTACCGAAACTATACCCGCCATCTGGCCGGCTAGGCTACTGCTGATTTTGGAAACCGGCACCTTTAGGTCATTCGGCGAAATGGTCGTAATCGCCCCGATGACGCTGGCTTTACGCTGAGTACCGAAAGCAACCACCACCGCTTCATCTAAATTATCAACAACGGCGGTCATCACCACATTTATGATGTTTTCTTTATCGATATTTTGCTCTTTCGGTTCAAAGCCGACAATGGTAAAAACCAATCCGGTGCCCCCGTTGGGTATCTCGATCTGGTAATTCCCCGATGCATCGGTCTGTACAGCAGCATTTAAGCCTTGTACCGTTACGGTTACCCCCTCCAACGGGTTTCCGAGTTCATCGGTTACTTTACCGGCGACAATCCGATTCTGGGGAGTTGCCGGTTGATAACCACGGGGTGCGAGCGGCTCGAGCTTCGCCTTGCCGATCAGGATCGTCTTCTCACGTACGTCGAAAGTCAACGACTGGTCTTTCAACACATCACTTAAAAAAGTGAGTAGCGGTACCTGTCCTGCCGCCATTTCGACCGGATGGGTATGTGCTAAAAAGCGAACGTTGTAAACGACGTTGTAGTCCGTTTGCTTTTGGATTGTTTGGAAGATTTCCTTCATTGAATACCTCTTCGCTTCGAACCTGACGGTTTGCGAATACGATGTGGCACTGAGGTGGAGGCACCCGATCAACACGAAAAGTGTTGTCAATTTCATGATTCGAAAAAATTGTTTTCGCTTTGGTCTCACTATTTTCCAATAGTGGGAATGAATTTCCATACTCATGGCATATAATTGCCACCGCCTACTTAGTTAATAAACACACCCGCCATTTGCGCAATACGTGTCTTATGGCTAAGTTTGCAGTGATTGGATAATAAAAAGTTAGCTTCTACTTACTGTTAATGGCGTTATCCAACATTACAGGGAGGATGGTGAAGCGTCTTCCCTGTATGTTTTTCCAAACGCTAGGAGGTATCTTTCATTTTCATACACATGGTTTTATATCGTTAGTGTTTATCCGTATATGTCTTGTTTTTGATTTGTTAGATGGGGTTCTCGGTCATTCATATGATTATTCAATAATCAAATTTTTATCCTCAATACGGTAGTTAATGCCAGAAATGCGCAGCAATTTCAGCACCGTTTGTAACGAAACATCCCGCGACATCGCTCCGCTAAACTGTTCGTTCGGCACGCCGCTTTCATAAATCACTTCCACATCATACCACCTCGACATTTGCTTCATCATGTCTGCTAATGTTGTACTATCAAAATTAAAGTGGCCATCCTTCCAAGCGATATAGGGCCCGACATCCACCGCGCGCTTCGTGATCTTATCCCCCGAAAGCACGCTTTGCTCACTGGGAACTAATGCCATACGCTCACCACTGGCATTCACTTTCAACTCGACACTTCCCGCTACCAAGGTAGTTTTCACATCGTGTTCATCCGCATATGCCGTAACGTTGAACTCCGTACCTAGCACTTCAATTTGCTGGCCGCGACTATATACTTTAAACGGCTTATCCGGATCCTTCATCACGGCAAAATACACTTCACCCTCAATTTCGACCACGCGTTCTTCGCCTGCAAATCGCGAAGGATATTTAAGTGTAGATTCTGCATTTAACCATACTTTAGTCCCATCTGAAAGTGTAATTTGATACGTCCCCCCTTTAGGTGTGGTCAATACCAGCGGAATAATCTCTTCATCTGCTAAATCAACCAATTCTTCCGACCCGCTAGCATACGAAATATGTTCACTGCCCACTACAATCTCCGACTCGGCTTCACTCAAATCAATCGAGCGACCATCAGCCCACGTGAGTGTAGCACGGTTCCCACCCGGTGCAACATCATTCGGTTGCAACACGATTGCCGGCTCCGGCTTTTCGGCCGAATCTTTGGCAACGTACCACACAAATGCGAAGGTGAGTACCGCTACTGCCGCCGCATAAGGAAACCATCGCAGCCACCTCGTTTTTTTTAACGAACGTTCAGCGTGGTACGACTCTTTTAAATCATCAAGCCCCCGAGCTTCGTTTCCTGCATATCGATTAAGCCACGCATGCAAGCGCGCCCGTTCTTCAGGCGTGCATTGACCCGAGCGGTACCGCTCAAATAGTTGCCTGATCTTCTCTCGCTCTTGCATATTATATTTACAATTGGACTCCAAAGGTTCTCATCCCTCTGAACAATTATACCAGTGGCGAAGGGAAAGGTTATAGTTGACTTGGGATTTTTTCTAAAAATCTAAAGGAACAACAACGCCGACACCAATCGCTGCAGTTTGCCGCGCAGAATGCGCATTGCTTGGTGTTTGTGCTGTTTTACGGTACCCTCGCTGATGGACATATGCTCAGCTATCTCTTTATTACTCATATGGTTATGCCATGAAAGCTCATACACCTCTCTCATCTTGGGGGGCAATTGGCTAATTTTTTCTTCCAATAATTGCTCTAGTTCCCGTGCAAGAACGGCTTCCTCTGTAGCACTGACTGATTGCTGTCCAAAGGCAAGATACGAACTAATGTACTCGTCGAAGTGTTTACTGCGGCTCATCGCGGTGAGAATCTTATTACGCAGCACGGTATAAAGATACCCTTTGATGTTACCGGTCGGGTCGATACGGTCGGCATGCTGCCACACCATCACAAATAATTCCTGTACGGCGTCACGGGCATCTTCATCATCGCGTAATAAATGGTAGGCCGATAAATACATCGCGGTACGATGGCGCTCATAAAATAATGCGTACGCCCGCCGATCGCCCTGTTGGATGAGCAGGATAAGCGTTTCGTCTGTAGTAGAAAAATTCCTTTTGTTATAGCTTCGATCCATTTCTTTCCCGTTTTACCAGTGATGAGAACCTCAGGAGTAACGGGTATGGTGCTATGTTTATAATTCTATTCCTGCAAACGTAATCAAACTTTTTCACAAAATCCAAGAATGAGAACAAGAAACCCTGGCAAACCAACCCCACGAGCCCACAGCACCTAATACGTACACGTATTGACCAAAACCTCTTTCAACTCGTGGATATAGTCGGCCGGCTTAACACCCCCCTCCCTTAAACGTACAATCTGATTTTTCTCACAAAGCAGGAGGAACTCATCCATCCGCTCTTGCATTTCGGGTTTTACGACCCATCGGTCGTTGCGTCGCGCAAATGCCCTATGCTCTTGAAGGCCCAACTTCTTCGCCGACTCAAACAAGGCATAACTCAATGGAAGCCGAGCGAGCTTAACCCGATTCAATACCACGCTATCGGATGAGACCGCCTTTTCCGCAAACCGGAAAAGCGCATCGTAACGGTCCCATAGTTCAGGACTTAGAAACCCTTCCAGATGATCCGTCGGGTTACCGTAAATGGTTAATGGGAGATTCGATTTTTTCAATTCTTCGTGGGTCAGGCGTATGTATTCATGGATGTACGGTGCCGCTGATGCGTAATAACCATGCAGGAAGTCGGTTATCTCACGCTCCAAATCGATTTCGGGGTTCCAAAGAAGCTTCGCTATCAAATAGGGCTTAAGCTCCGAAAACTCCCCGCCTTTGGAGATGTTGCCTTGCTGAAAATGTGCGTTAACGTGGTTATCTGTAAAATATTGGATGTTTGGCTGCAATACGTCCAAGTTGGGGAAAGGTGCCATTAAGTTAGCGAACTGAACGACATAATCCCACATCAAGATATTTCCGGTTAACTTACCCCAATCTTCAAAATCTTGGGTGAACGTATCATTTGTCGAGTCCGAAGCAACCGGTATATGACGGTCGCTCTCGATGGTGCACAACATGATGTTCACATTGGGCGCCGGCGTCAGGTGTTCGGGTGCCGACCGACTATATCGGTAAGCCAATGTGGATATGTTGGTTTCGGGGAAGTACGCTGCAACCTTATTGGCGAACGTTACCAAAGAACCACTCGGCGACCCTGTGTACTCGTCAATCGCCGCACACGCTCCACACTCACATTGGTACCCTTTTTCGGGATAGGTATCATTTTGGCTTACCGACCAATACGTGGCTTCGGGGTTATCCGCCATCCGCTCCTTTAATTCGCCCACCACCACTTGCAACACATCCGGATTACTCAAGCACAGCTGTGCGCCGAGATGGCCATCTTGCTGATATGCCGTTCGATGGCCGTCAACCAGCGCGAAATATGCGGGATGCTCAGCAAAATAAGTCTCGGGAGGAACAAGCGTTCGGAACGTATGGACCCACAGCCCCCAATCGGGCTCCATGTTATGTAACCTATGCCAGTCGCGATAAAAATCGTCCATAGCTACATAGTAATAAACGTTTCGATATTTATTCTTCGGCACTTCCCAGTCATCTATGGGCTGTTCGAACTTAATGTCGGTCAGCGTGGGGAATTTGAATACATCGGGTGAATAGCATCGATAGCCCAGGTACTTTTCAAAAAAGGAATAGACTCCATACAAAACCCCTTTGCCACCACCCCCATTTATGAGCAGCAAATCGCTTTTGGATTTGATTAGAAAACCCTCTGCACCCAAAATGCTATCGGCTCCCTCTTCCAGGTATTTTTTCGTCGCACGCCCAATCAGGATTTCAAATGACCCCTTGGATGGACGCTCCCAAACAATCGGTAGGTCGATACCTGTACCGAGCGCAAATAGTCGTTGAAATTCGGTAGCCGCCTTCTTTTCGATAAATGATGTTGTATCCGAAATAACAATCGAATATGGGCTTTTGCCTTGAGCTGCCAACACCAATGGTTCTTTAGCAGCGTGGCTTGACCAAGGGTCAGTGATACCCGTTAGGTTCCGCTGCGGAAAACCGGTGGCTGAAACGCTGTTTAACCATCCAACGATGAACCAACCTATACAGCCAAAATAATAAAAAGGTCGTAACATAGTAAGCATTATCATATTATACCAAAACCTTATCTATTTACCCGAAATAACCGTGTACCTCCGGGAGGAACATCCAATTCGAGTATACCATCATCTGTTTTAACGATATCACCTGAAATCACATCAATGACTTGCGCAGGGAAGGGTAATGATAGGATTCGTTTTCCGCCGATCTCGGAATGGACACAAAGCCAGCCTCGACCTGCATAAACCACATCTTCTTGCTGATTATACCGGTGTACACCGGCCCGCTCCCATAATTCACCCAATTCTTTAGCTGACCATTGGTTTTTTTTTGGATAGTGTTCCACTTCCGCATCCTTGGCTTTCAAGGTGCTTTCGTTGCCGTCCGAAAACAAAAGCCAATTGCCGTGTGCTACCAACCGGTCTGCTAGCCGCTGTTCTTCGTCAGTCAGCCCGCGGATGCCCAACAACCAAACGGCTTTGTATCGTCCCAACTTCACCTTGTCCAAGTCTGTACGCAAGTATAGATCGTACGGCACGCCGCATTTACCCAATGCGTACCGATTGGCCATTAACTCAGCGGTCTGCCTCCCCAAGCTTTTGTCCCAGAATTGCAGTCGCTCGTCAACAACTACCGCTACCTCCGCATGCATAGCCAAATCGTCTTCTGCTGGATACTTCTTGTATAATTCCTGGCCTTTCTGGATGACCTCCATCAACTGTGGATCACTGAACCAACCTCCCCACATGTCGAACCACCAACCGCCATATCCATAGGCCAGCATCCTTCCCAAGTTTTTCCACAGGAAAGATACCGACGTTTCCATATCTTCGGGCCCAACCCACACCCCTTCGCTGTACCAATCGCCCGGCGGATCGATATCGGGTGCCCTATCTTTTAACAACGTGGTGATACTGGTTCGGGTGTCGTTTTCGGCGAGCCACAACTTACCATGAAGCTGCACGGATTTGATAGCAGCAAACGGAGCCCAATCTTCTCCTGCCACACGGTGATAGTCGTTGGGACTAGATAGGTAGTCGAGATTTGGAAAATCCAATAGCTTCGCTAAGGCCCCGTGCCCTCTGCGCGGATCGGTCACGAAATAATGATATCCATAAAACGCACCGGTAAGTAACCTACCGGCGCTGGCATCTTTGACGATATCGCAGAAATACATGATGTGTTCCGCCATCAAGCCAGCGTGGAAATCAAACGTATCGAAATAGGATTGGTCGGCAGCGGTATCTCGCCAACCTTCGTCTCGATTCTTACCACTGATGTCTTCGGGCCACGCGGTTTCAAAGGTAACTGATTGATTGCCCCAAGCCGTGCGTAACATTTCCACGTCTGCTCCATATTTGTCACGAAGCCATATTCGAAAACTTTTCAAGCGGGCCGGGCTCTCATCATAAAAGAAATCGCTGTAATGATAGAACCATTCTTCCGTATATCCGCCCGCCACATGGATACCGACGAGGTAGGGTGCATAGGGCGATTCCAATAGCCAGTCGACGGTATTCCGCAAGACTTCGCCGGCGTCATGCCGCCATTTCATCGATGCAAAACTCGTCCGAATCGAGGTTCCATCGGGCTGCAGGCTCACTTCGTCCGGATGCGTACGTTCCCACCACTCGGGTGGATCAAGATGCAGCCTGATGATGATCCGCGCGCTAGGGTCTACACTGAGAATCTCATTAAAATCGGCACTGATGGTTGAAAAATCATACTGCCCTTCGCCTTGCCAAATAGCTTTTCGGAAGACACCGATGCCAGAAGTGGAATTGATCCCTCGATCACCCAGGTAAGCAGGTATATTAAAGAGATGCAAGCCTGCTTCAGCCATCTCGCGGTAATATTGTTTTTCACCAAGATATGACATGTAAGCAAAGGGGGGCCATTTATCGCCATCCACATACAAAGTGGGCAACTTATTTTCTATACGTATTTCAGCACGGGCGCCTGTCGGTTTGGAAGTACGTTTGAGAACACCGCACCCCGCCAAGAAGAGCGCCCATACTATAGAAAAAAGATATAACCTGCTTCTCATCCCAACAATCTTGATACCCAAAAGCGGGTTCGCACACTATAGCGGCCAGGAATACACCAATATATCACCCGGGGCTACCGGTAAAGTACTGATATAAGCATTGGCATCAACCGTGCTGCCATCTTTCAATACGCGCTTTAGCCGCTCGTCTCCCTCGATGGTGACGGACATACTTTTCTGGAAATCCCGATTCACGATAACCAGATAGGAAACATTCCCCTTGTTCAGTACCGACACGATGGCCCCTGTTCCTTCCGTTTCGAATTTGGTAATCACATCGGGCAGTTGTTCCAGTCGATGTGTTCCGTGTGGAATCGATTCGCCCGTATGGGCTACCGAAATCACCTTAGCGTTCAAAAACACCTCGGACAGGCCTCGGATTTCACTATTCATCTGCGTGATATAGTCATAAATTTCGGTGCGTTTTTGGGTATCATATTCAATTGGTGCGTGATGAAAATCCCATGTGCCAGGCTTCGGTGTCCAATAGGTGAAATATTGGATCCCCTGTGCTCCGTAAGCCAAATTGCTATACACCTGCACGCGTATCTCAGCAGGCGTGGGGATGGGATAAGGCGTGTGGGCCACTGCCAGCGCAAATGCCCAGAAAGGTTTCCCGGCTTTACGGGCTTCATCCGAAAAAATCTCCAAGTTTTCATAAAATCCTGCTCGCATGGTCCGGTTACCCGATTCATCCTCAACAATAGGATAATGATCGAACGATAACAGCTGAAGGGGCACTTCCTTAATAAATAATTGAACATGCTCCCGATAGGTGTCCGTGCCCAACCCTTCCTTAGACGCATAATTGGGCAAAAGATTCAAGTAACAGAAATGTTCGCTATCTACGGCTTGGATGCGCCTTGCCCACTTCGCTAGTGCAGGGAAGTCTGCCCGGCCCGGTTCATCTCGTAAGAAATAACCGGCCAATGCGGGATGGTCTTTAAATCGCTGTACGATCCTCTCGGGGTCGGTTGCCAGTTCGGGGCAATGGATAATCATTCTGACACCTGCTTTTTGTGCCGATTCCATGGCTACGGCGAGTTCGTCTTCGTTATTGAAAAACGTGAAATTATGGGTAATCCCCGACTGCCGTAACTCTTCGTATCGCTCAACCGTGCTTGCTTCCGGAGAAACTCCATACCAAGCGAGAATCGGTATTTGTTCGGCAGGGTTCGTTTTCTGTTGTGCAAACAATCCCATGGAACATGCCATGAGGTTCATGAATAAAAATAGGTACTTCATACTAGTAGCTTATCGTGTTTAATAATGGTTCTCTTCCTTCTAGGCCGTATTGACGACATGAAGGGCCTATAAAGCAGACCCTTCAATATGAAAACAGCCTTCCGATTGGTCATAAAACAACACAAACCGCTAGCGAACATAGCGGTTTGTGTGGGCAGGTGCAACCTGCACCGTGCTGTAGTTCGGGATTTATTTTAAAGATCGTCGCCCCAAAAGGTGATTTCACCGATATTCACGCAATTTGACCCTTGCCAATTGGAATTTTTAATGACCAGTCGTATGTAACGGACCTTTCCCGCTGCATCGCTTATCCCATACTCCCAACCTTCTTTCCATTGATCCGATTGATCGGTTGCATCGGTGGGCTTTATGATTTCAATATCACTCAGCATCGTCCAGTCGTTTTTCCACTCACCGGTCGTCCAATATGAGCTGTCATCGGCCGGTCGCTGCAACTCATCCGTTGCCCAGACCTCGAAGTAACGGGGACTATGTCCCGAAAATGCTCCAGCATCCGTACGGGGCCATAGCCGAAACCGGCTGAGTTCCGCTTCAACACCCATATCAAACGTAAAATGATGAGGAAAATCAAAGCCGGGGGCATTCTCAACCGTATGCAAGATACTCGGATTACTGATACCCCCATCCCATATTTTTGCCAGATCCCTATTGTTGTTTACAGATGTGTTATCACCGGCCAATACGACAGCAGTGAAATTTGCCTTGTTTATTTCACGCTCCAATTTGGGCATGGTATACTCCCTTACCAATGCATTCAGAGGCTCAAGCGCTTTTTCCGGCATATGCGTAGTAGACACGCCTATGATATCGCCTGTTTTCAGGCCAGTCAATACCGTCTGTGTCTCATCGTTCGCCACCTGGATAGACTTTTCGATACCGTCCACTTCATAGCTTACGGTAACATACTGCACCGTATTGCTGGCAATGGCTTCCCATTCGATAAGCATCGTCTCATCCAACTGCTTGGTTATGGCGGCGATGCCTCTATTCCTCAATGACTGGATATAGAATTCGCCAAAAACATCAACTACCAGTTCGGTTGGCATGGAGTAATGGCCTTGGTTATCGCGTGTAATGAACTCAAACGTATACGTACCTTCATCCAAGTTTTCCAGGTCGTACGACAAACTCATCCTTCCATTTTGGGTACGGTTCACATCAATGACTACCGAGTCGGACCGCTGATTCCAGTAGACAACCGTCTTGTTAATTCTTGGGTCCGCACTAATCTCCCAGTCGAACCGAACCTTCTCATACCCAGACAAAGCCTTTAACGAGTCCACTACACCCGTATAAATGCCTTCCCCCATTTCATAATATTCTTGGTGGATACTATTCATATCGTCGCAACTCATCATGCCGAGCTGGATAATGATAGCGTACATGGCCGTGAGCTTCTTCACCATGTTATATCGAATTTTCATGCCTTTGTTCATGTCTAACATCTTATAAAACCATTATTCTTCCCTCGTTCCGTCATCCCCATAGATGGAAACTTCGGCGATGTGCATCGCAGCCGTTCGTGCCCAAGTTTCTTTTACAACAAACCGGATATAGCGCACTTCCCCCACACCGGTTTCAAATATAAATTCACTTCCTGCACGTGTAGCCGCATCGTCATCGGCATCGGTTTGGCCGAGGGGTAGCCCAGATGGCTTGATCTGTTCAAAATCCCCGATCTTTATCCAATCATCTTTCCAGGCATCACTACTCCAGTAGGCATCATTGATGTCGTGGGTGAGTTCATCGGTAGCCCACACCTCAAAATAATGCAAATTATGTTGATTGAAGATAAAACCATCTTGCCGATTCCAAAGCATCAAACGGCTTAACTTGGCCTCCGCGCCCAAATCAATGGTAAATGTCTGCGGAGGTGTGAAACCAGCGGTTGGACTGGTATGCCAGATGACGTTGATGTCACCGTCCCAGATATTGTTGATCGGCCGGCTGACATGAGAAGTATAATTGTCTCCTGCCAAATGCCCGTCCTTGAATTTGCTTTTATCCAGTAATTTTTCGTACAGTGGTACGCTAGTTACCACCAAAGTATCGGTTGTATTACCGAAGCGGTCGATCAAACTCACACCGAATTTCCGTTCATCGGTGTTATATCCCCTAATGGAACGCTTTTCTTCCGCTGTGGAGGAGTAAACCAAATCATACTCTTCCCACTCACCCTCATCGTTCATGGCGTATAAAAAAGCACCTATCAATGCCTTTGACTCATTTTCCCACCGGATAACCACTCCCCCGAAATCCGGCTCAACGGTTATGGTCTTAAATACCGATTGGAAGGGCGGTTCCAGCGGCACGAACGATCCGGCATAGGGCTCAGATTTATTCTCGCTATGATCTACTAGGTAAAGGGTAAAATCGCAAGGAACGATCTCAGCTAGCCCTTCAATGATAACATAGTTATTGTAAATCGAAGATCGAGCTATCTTTTTTTCATTGTTGAACATATATTCGCATGTGATGTACGAGATATCTGTTTCGTCTGGAAGGTCATAACTGATTTTCGCCCCGCCCGGCAATGCCTCAATACTAACATTGCTCACGGCGGAAGGAGGAGTGCTATCAACCGCCGTTTGACCTACTTTCTCTTCTTCACAGGATGTCACAATCAGCATCACTACCAGCATGATATGCCCGATAAGAAGCGATGAAACGCTTATATTTTTCTTGAAGTAATTCATAATTTCTACGATATGTTATTGACAAACAGCCTACCACCCCGGATTCTGCTGCAAATTCGGGTTTTGAATAATGGTGGTCATCCATAACGGCCACAGATAATCCTTAGTGGTATAATTCCTATTGTTGAAATAGGTTACAACCTGGTAGTAGTCTTCTGCCTTCACTCCTTGGTGATCCCAGCCCTGAACAGGCTGATTCATGTACCGCATCGCGTCTTTCCAGCGACGTAAATCAAACATACGTTGTCCTTCGAACGCCAACTCAATCAGCCGCTCGCGTTTGATTATCTCCCGCATTCCCTCCTTGGTCGTGGGTTTCCCGGGAATAGTACCGTACTGGGCCCACGACGCAACTACTCCCTCGAGTCCGGCCCGGAAACGAACGCTATCAACCCATTGATAAACTTCGTTATCTGGACTCGCTTTCACTTCATTCGCCGCTTCCGCGCGCAGCAGGTAAAGATCGCTCAGCCGGATAAGCGGTATCGAAAACCGATAAGGCCCCGGCGAGGCGGTGGTGGTGGCCGACCGGAAACTAACCAACTTTTTGATAAAATATCCCGTTTTAATATGCGCATCGTTGAATACCACGCCATGTGGGTCACCACTACGGTTCTTGATTACAATCGTTTCATCCTCATCTTGGGCCAATGCTTCATAAAAACTGCGATCAAAAGCCAGATGGGCATAGAACCTGGGTTCCCTGTAATAATTAAGGTTTGCCGTCGTCTCGCCTTTACTGATGTAATATCGATGGAAGTCCCCGGTATCTCTCCTCATCTCGTATCGTTCGCCATAGTTCCAGAAACGATCCTCATCAATGGGCACACCATGCTGGGAATAATATTGCTCCGCTATTTTCAGGGTCGCGCTGAGTTCGGATGTACCCCCATAATTATCGAAGAACTTCGGGATGCAATAATTCTGGAACTGGTTGGTGTTGTTATACGCCGGATGCGCCCAGATGATTTCCGGATTGTCAATCGGTCTTTCCGAAACGGCGCCCCTTAATGTATATTTTAAGAGCGTTGTATCAGACATTGCTTCGAAACCCCGCTGAAACTTGAAAAGTGAGTGGCCGTTTTGATGGCTGATCTCAATGGCCTCATCGATGGCTTCCAGCGCCCGTTGCCATTTGGCTGGATCTGCCTGCGAGGGTATGAGCTGTATATTCCGTTTATCTTTGAAGTTTGCATAATCGGGGTTTCCGTTGAGGAGCGGACTGGCAACCCATACCAGGGCTTTAGCTTTCACCGCTGCTGCAATGGGCTTGGTAATCCTTCCCATCTCGGTGGTCGTTTCCTCAATTTTGTCTGGAAGGTTTTCCATCGATTCGTCTAATAACCGAACAACATAGTTGACAACGGAATCTACCGGTTCACGATGCACCCTAACCTCTTCCGGGTTTGCGTTTACCGGTTGGTTTACATCAATAATAGGAATCGGCCCATAGAGTTGTAATAGGAAATAATGTAAATAGGCCTTGATGAACTTTACCTCTGAAATCCAGCGAACCCGTTCCCATGCTTGCAAATCAGGCACCTTATCGATGTTTTCCAAGAAGATATTGCAATCTCGAATACCCACCCACAGGTTCCGTCCGTCGCGCCTGCCGTCCCAATAATTTTGGAATGGATCGGATGCATTTTGGTCATTCGTGGCTATTCTCGATCCACTCCTATTATTCAACCCGCCAACATTCGTGTCCCACCATATCTCATCGAAGCCCACATTTCCCGGATAGACAAAGGGGTCGTTCTGATTTGGAATCATATTATAACAAGAGAAGAGGAATTTCTCGGAATTAATCCGATTTGAAAAAGCATTGTCCAAGGTGGCCACACCATCGGGAACAACATTCAGGTACTCAGAACAGTTGCTCAAGCTGAATAAGCTGAGCACCATGACGAGTTGTTTAGCTATTTTGATTAGATCTTTCATGATGTTTCGTTGTTCTAAAATTCTATATTCACCCCCATGTTGATAACCCGCTGCAACGGATAGTTGAACGCGTTGCCAGCTTGTTCAGGATCCCATAATTTGAACGTGCGCAATTGGAACAGGTTACTGCCTGAAGCGTACACGCGTACCCCCTTCACCCCAAAACGATCTAAATAATGCGCAGGTAATGTATAGCCCATCTCCGCCGTCTTCAGCCGCAAAAATGAGCCGTTCCGCATCCACCAAGTGCTAGTTACGTTATTGTTGCTGATCGCTCGTTCGGATAATCGCGGCCAGAATGCATAGATGTCTCGATTGTCTTCCGACCAATGATCGTCTGCAATAGCTTGCAGTAACGACCGATTGTTTGTACTTGTTGTGATATTGGTACTTCCGGCCACGAATGGTGCAACGGCACCGGGGTCTATCCAGAAGGACGAGCGGTCAGAGCCCTGAAAGAAAACAGAAAGGTCAAAGTTTTTGTAACCCATTGACACCCCGAATCCATAGATGATTTCCGGTGTGGTAGGGTAGCCAATCGGCACCTGATCACTTTCATCTATCCGGCCATCCCTATTGATATCCTTGTATTTTATATCTCCTGCACCGTATTCACCGAATGCCTGGAGTGGCGAGTTTTTCACCTCTTCATCATCCAGGAAAAGCCGTTCGGCGATATACCCCCATCGCTGGGAAATTTTCTGGCCCTCGCGCGATCTCCACGGCGTAGCGGAATAATCGGGTTCTTCGTAGATTTCAAATCTGCTGGAAGCATAGGAAAAGTTGCCTCTCACCATCGCCCAAAATCCCGAGGCAAAAGACTTACTATAGTCGACCGAGATTTCACCCCCTTGGCCGCTTGCTTTCCCGATATTAGCTTTCGGCGTGGCTTGGAGCCCCATGGTAGTGGGAATATCGGCCCGGGTTTGGAGAATATTGCTTCGTTGCTCCTTAAAGTAATCCACCTGTATCTCCAAATCATTCCATAGGTTCAATTCTAGGCCGAAATTGCTCTTATGGCTAATTTCCCAAGTAATATAGGGGTCCTCATACCGCGAGATGGAAATCCCGCTGCGACCATAACCATAGGTGTCTCCAAAGCTGATACCCCTGCCCCCATCATTCATATTCACGTTGGACAAGTAGTAAAAGCGATCTTCCGTCAATCCGATTTCATCATTCCCAACCAGCCCATAGGTAGCCCTCAGCTTTAATTTAGAAATAACATCACTGTACTTCTCCATGAAAGGCTCGTTAGAGATGATCCAGCCCACTCCCGCTGACGGGAAAAAGCCCCACCGTTCATTGCTCGAGAAGCGTTCCGACCCATTGTACCCAAAATTAGCTTCCAAGAAATATCGGTTGTCATAACTATAGGTAGCTCTACCGGCGAGGCCCAAATTCCGTTGGGGCAGGGACAATTGCAATGTATTGTAGGTATTGTTTTTCCGTTCGCGTAGCGTACCAACCAGCAACCCTGAGACCGAATGTTTCTCGGCAATACTGGTCTGGTATTGCAACGCTCCCTCCGCATACATGGTGTTTTCCATCTTACGGTCGCCGGGTACATAGTCGAGGTAGTCGGTACCCCCATCGGGGTTGAGCGCAATAAGGTGGTAATCGTCTAAACCCGCTATCTGCGGCGATAGCGCATAGAAGAACGGACTATATTGCCGCCGCACTTCCAATTGTGCAAAGCGGTTCACGTTAAACAGCCCCCGCGCGGAAAGCCCCTTCGTAATGAAATCCAATTTTTGCTTTAACTCGAATTGGACATACATCGAGGAGCGGTCATTTGACTTATATCCTTTGAGCATCTCGGCATAGGGGTTTAAATAATCGCCCGATGCCGTATTGCCATACAGGATATGCTTCGCGAAAATCGTCGATTCGTCGGGTTCGTAGTACGGCAAAAAGTAAACCGGGTTGGCCAGTACGGCTTTATTATATAGGTCTGTGCCACCAAACAGCGGTCCCTGGTAATCATCAAACACACCATTCAAGCGGACGATGGCCTCTGTCGTTTTCGTCAAATTAATATTTACATTGGACCTGAGTGAATACCTATTGATATCAATGTTATTGTTGAAATTTTGTCGGTCGTCCACGTTTAGAATCCCTTGGTCTTTTGTGTAAGCCGCCGCGACATAATACCGTGCAATATTTCCGCCTCCACTGATGTTTAGGTTGTATCGTTGATTAAATGTGTTCTTATCAAATAATAAATCCTGCCAATCAACTGCGGGATAATACAAAGGATCAATTCCCCGTTCCGTATAATTCACCTTCTTTTCATCATAGGGCAAACGCGTGCCAGGCGTCCTGGTTCGCACCGCTTCGTTGTGTAGCTTCATAAACGTTACCGGGTCAGCGAACTGCACATTTTCGGTGGGCGCTGAAAGCGATCCTTCAGCCCTGAATTGCACCTTCACCTCCCCTGTTCGGCCTTCTTTCGTTGTTACCAAAATTACGCCATTGGCCCCTCTTGCGCCGTATAATGCCGTTGCATTGGCATCTTTCATAATCGAAAAACTGGCGATATCGTCCACGGTCAGACGGGATAGGTCTTCCGTCGTCATTTCCACGTTATCTATTAACACCAGTGGGTCTACCTTTCCTGTTCCGAAAGTGGTGACGCCACGGATGAAAAACTGTGCATTGTCTTGCCCCGGTTCCCCGGTTCGTTGATAGGATATCATACCGGCAATACGTCCGGCAAATGAAGTAGTAAGGTTACTGGAAGGCACCCTTAAATCCGAGGGATTCACCGTGGTAATCGACGCAATTACACTCTCCTTTTTTTGTGTCCCAAATGCCACCACCACGACTTCGTCTACTTGCTGGGATGCTTCCTTGAGGATAACGTCTGGCATGCGATCATTACTGCCCACGGGCACTTCCTGATTTTCATATCCAATCATGGAGAATACCAAGGTTACGCCATTGGGCACATCCAACGAGTACCTGCCATTCTGGTCGGTACTGATTCCTATGGCAGATTGGTCCTTCACCACGACGGACACACCCGGAAGAGGCGCTCCCGCTTCATCAACAACTCGGCCCGATACCACCCGGTTCTGCGGAACTGTTATCGGAAGCAGTTCGACCTTGGGCAACGCGTTTTTAAAAGCACGCCCACTGATTGCTATCGTTTTATCTTTTACTTCATAAATCAATCCCCGCGGCGATAGCATTTTGTCCAACACTACTTCGAGTGGTCGGTCTTTCACATCAAGTGAAACGAGCATGTCTTTCTTTACATATTGGTCGTTATAGATTACCAAGTAATCCGTTTGCAACTCGATGGCTTCAAGGACCTTGATAATCGATTGCTGTTTGACTTTCAACGTGACCGTCTGAGACAACGATGCCGCACTTAGGTGCAAGCATGCAAATGCTAACAACAACGATGTCAATCTCATAATTCGGAGTATTTGGCGAATGCCATTGGGCCCTTTTGCCTTACCCAATGGATAAAATACATAATTTATCATTACGTTTGTACGTTTAGATAGCTTTAAATGGTTTTTCTTTCGATTTTAAACTGTTGCTGTTTGAACAATTAGGGGAGTGTTGGTAGCACTTCCCTTTCTTTTTCGTGATTTGTCATTTTTCCTTCATCATCTCAAATTAATAGTTAACAATTGGTTACACCATGTTGGAAAGCCGTTATCGGACAATCAATGTCCGGTCTTCCAACCGTATTTTTGCCTTCGCAGAAACATCCAGCAAATCCAACGCTGTCATCAGCGACAGTTCCCGCCTCATCTTTCCACTGAATGTCTCTTTGGGAACCGCGCCCTCGTAGATTACCTTCACATCGTACCAGCGGGCAATCTCGCGGATCAGCTCGTCGAAGGGTGTATGTTTAAAATAAAAAAGGCCGTCTTTCCACGCCGTATATTTGTAAACATCTACCATTACCACATCGAATGCGGTTCCGTTTACAATAGCCTGCTCTCCGGGCGAAATGGAACGCTTGAGGCCGGACGATGGGTTGGTCACCGCGACGGATCCTTCTACCAGTGTCGTCTTTTTTGGCTCCGCATGGTAAGCTGAAACATTGAACTCGGTACCTAATACCTCTACGGTTTGCCCATCAACCACTACCCGGAATGGCCAAGGGTGCCCTTCCTTTTTAGTGACGGAAAAATAGGCCTCACCCTCCAGTTCAACTACCCGTTCATCGCTATCAAAACGCGATGGATATCTCAGTCTAGACTCCGAATTGAGCCATACGCGGGTCCCGTCTGCCAATGTAACCTGATAGGTACCCCCTCTCGGTACCGACAGCTCCAACGGAACGGCTTCGTCCATTTTCAAACCCAATAGTTGCTCTGACCCGTCCTCATACAATATGTGCTCTTGCCCAATCACAATGCCCGACTGTGCTTCACTAAGATTAATCTGGCGTCCGTCTGCCAAAGTAAGCTTGGCCCGGTTACCCCCAGATGCCACATCGGCAGATTCCATCGCTACCACTTCAGTTTTCTGATCGGCACTATTGGTATAGAAAATCCATATTATCGAAAGCGGAAGGATGGCCAGTGCAGCCGCATAGGGAAACCAGCGCCATGTCCGGCCTTGTGGGATTCCCCCCTCGTTGGCGAGCCCCGCTCTACGACGAACGTTTTCAAATATCGCATCGCTATCCAGCAAAAACCGTAAATCATCCTCTTTAAGTGGTTGTTTTCGTCCCTGTTGGTAATACCAGTTCTCCAACAACGCGCGCTCCCGCTCAGTCGCTTCGCCCTGCAGATACCTACGGATAATTTGCCTTATGGTTTTCTCAGTTATCACTGTTCATTATCGGTTATATATAGTATAACCGGTAACAACAGCGTTGGGGGTATAGGAATTTAAACTTTTAAAAATTTAGCCAAAAAACAATAATGCCAATATCCCCCCTAAGTTTTGGAACTTTGGTCTGATAATCTTCAATGCATTCTGTACTTGCTTCTTCACCGTCTGTTCGGAAAGCCCAAGCATTTCGGCAATTTGCCGATGCGAATGACCTTCCTTTCGGCTCAATGTAAAAATCTCGCGCATACGCGGGGGAAGTTGATTAATCTCTTGTTCAATGCGAATGGCGATTTCCTTTTCCTCCAATAGATCAACAGCATTCATATCGGCTTGCTCCATAAACTGGGCAATCGAATTGATGTAGTCTCTGCGCACTTGTTGCTTGGCAATCAGATTAAACACCCTGTTTCGTCCCTGCACATACAAAAAAGCCCCCATATTCGTGTCTTCAGCCAATTGCTCGCGCTTAAGCCAAAGGGTACTGAATATCTCCTGTATAATGTCTCGGCTCTCATCATCATCCCGAAGGATACGGTATACCTGTTGATATACGGTAGCCCAGTGCCGTTGATATAAAACGCTAAACGCTTCTTCCTGCCCTTTTCTAAGCAAGTTTACCAGTTCGGGATCAGATAAGTTTTTATAGCTGGTAGCCTCCATCCGTGTTAACTATTATCGTGTCCAAATACACTGTTGAGCAAAATTCCTAAACACTCCCCCACACCGGCAGTGCAGTTATTCGCGATGATTTGACATCCTATTGATCTGTTTGACTTGGATCGTGTTACGAGTAAGTAAGGTCAGCAACGACATGTGCTCGAAACCTCCAACTGGTTTTAATTAGCAAGTCACCACAATAATATCAATTTTATTACATTACGGCAACCCGCGCCATACTGATTTTCAAAACCAGCATGGTACAGGTTGCTTGTTTATATCAATAGGATAACTTTACCTATCGATTGGTTTTGATAACACCAGCAATATGAAAAGGATCCGCATCTCCGTCTGCATTTATCATCGTATTTTATTACTTATCTGTGCCAGCATCGCTACTACTGAAGCGGTCTGGGCACAGCGTCCCAAGGCCTTCGGCATCTACCAATTCCCCTCGCAGCACATCCCTTCGATTGATGGCGATGCGGCCGATTGGCGGCTTATACCCGATAGCCTCGCGATTGGCATATCAGCATTGGTCAACGTAAACGACCCCGAAGGGGGTGTTGATACGGCGAACATGGATGCGGAAGTAAAAGTAGCGTGGGTCAAAGGGCTCAACCGGTTGTATTTCCTTTATGAAGCTTACGATGATTATTGGAATTTCGCACATGCCAGCCTTGCAAGCGACATTTTTGAACTGGTTATTGACGGTGACCGGTCGGGCGGTCCATTTATCGACCGTTTTCACCCCGATACGACCATGAGCCTCATGGAAGCGTATTTCACGTTTCACGGAGTACATGCCCAAAACTACCACATCTTCACCCCTCCCGGCGACAAAGACTGGGCCATGCTGTGGGGGCCACAGACGTGGCTAAAATCTTTGCCTTATGCCCAATCGGCATATACCTATCATTTTGAGTCCGGCGGGCGCGGGCGTCTTACCTTAGAGTTTTACATCACACCGTTCGATTTTGCAAGTGCGGACGGGCCGAAATACTCGGTCCCCTCGAAATTGGAGGAAAACAAAACCATTGGCCTAGGTTGGGGGGTGATTGATTACGACAATAAGCCCGGTGCCCTCCCCGGATTCTGGATTTTGGGGACCGACCGTACGATGTATGGCAACGCATCTCATCTCATCCCGTTTACGTTGCTTCCATTAACACCCAATTGGCTACCAGACCTTCAAAGTGAGTGGAGTTTCCACATCGATCCGAACGATGGGCGAACGGTAACTTTCCACGATGAATCCATCGGCGAAGCAACAACATGGTACTGGGATTTCGGTGATGGTAGCCATTCAACGGAACAACACCCCCTGCACCGGTACGGAGCACCGGGCCTCTATGTTGTGAGCCTCCGCGTGAGCGACGGGATCAAAGAATCTACCCGAACAAGAATCTGGGACGTCGCCATCAGGCAATAGTTGGGACTTTTATGCTATTTTTGGAATATGTTGTTCCATATTGACACAATAGGTTTACAGGCACATCCGCATCCGGAAGACAGCTCATGGTATCAAATCATCTTGCTTTCATCCCCAGTCGAGTTCGTTGTGGACTTCACGGCGCATAAGAGTGAATCGACTGCCCTATTGTTCCTCAGCCCTTACCAACACCTGTCGTGGAAATCTGCCTCCGAGCCGTCTGCCAAACGGGTATTGTTCCATGGCGACTTTTATTGCATCGAATTCCACAAGGAGGAAGTAGCCTGCAATGGGCTACTCTTCAACAACATTTACCTGCAACCCGTCGTCCCTATCGACGAACGTGTTTATCAGGAAATCGAACTTATCGTCCACAAAATGCATGTGGAAGGCTCGACGGGTACCGCGTTTTCCGACTCCGTTATCAAAGCATACCTGCAACTTATTCTGGCACTGGCTAGTAAAGCGAAAAAACAATTAATCGATTCAAGGGCGGTGGCCAACACGAGGCAAAGGGCGGTGGGCACGCTATTTCAACAACTGCTTGAAGACCATTTTATGTCAGAGCACGCTATCCATTTCTATGCGGAAAAGCTAAACCTTAGCCCAAATGCCTTCGGCAAGAAAATAAAACAACAACTTGGCAAAGTACCTTCTTCCTTTATCCAAGAGCGCATCATACTGGAATCAAAAAAGCTGCTGCATCTTACATACCTCTCCATTAAAGAAATCGCTACCAAGTTGGGGTTCGGCGATGAACATTATTTCAGCAGGTATTTTAAGAAATACGTTGGCGTTTCACCTTCCAAATTCAGGGAGCAGGTTGGCATTTCGATCGTTGCGCAAAAAAGTCCATGACTCATCCGCATTTGTCCATGTGATGCAGCGCTGAGACGCCCTATTTTTGTCGCTTAAAGATAGCACATCATGGGCAACCTCATCGATATTTTAGCACGCAGCCAACGGGCCTTCATCCATTTCGCACGAATCGCCATCTTTATTGTCATGGCCTGGATCGGCGGGCTAAAGGCCTTTCAGTACGAAGCGGATGGCATCGTGCCTTTTGTAGCAAATAGCCCTTTGATGAGCTTCTTTTATAACCAGGAGACCCCAGAATACCAGCAATATAAAAATCCGGAGGGCAAGACCGTCACCGAGCATATCCAATGGCACCGGTCGAATAATACGTACCTATTTTCTTACTACTTGGGTGCGGTTATTGTTATTATCGGCCTATTGACCTTAGCTGGTATCTGGTCGCCAAAACTAGGTGTTATCGGTGGCTTACTGACCTTTTTGATGTCTCTGGTTACACTTTCTTTCCTAATTACCACACCCGAAGTGTATGTGCCCAACTTGGGGGGTGATTTCCCCACCCCACGGCACGGATTCCCATACCTTTCGGGTGCCGGCAGGCTGGTATTGAAAGATGTGATTATGATGGCTGCCGGATTGCTCGTTGCCTCAGAGGCGGCCCAGCGGTTGAAGAAAACAGACTAAAATGCCCGTTCCTAATCCGGAATAAGAAACTACCTGCATTCGGCTGTTACTTTTAAATTAAATTTTCGATATTTACAAAGGAATTGCTGTAACCAATTAACTTAAGATACCTCGGTATCCGATTAACAAAAACTTAATTTGGCTTGCGCGCCCCGTTGGGTTACATTTGAACCACCCAATCAACGTCGATGTCGAAATGCGGTTTAAATACTATTAAAGATTTTCGCAAGGGAGATCCCGCTGCATTGGAGGCTTATTTTAATAAATATAAAAGGCGGCTGCATTACTTTGCGACATCATTCCTTCTTAAGCATAACGAAGAGCAGGTTGAGGAGATCGTACTAGACAGTTTCGTGAAGTTGTGGCAGCGGCGCGCTCGTTTCGAAAGTGAAGAAAAAATCAAAGCCTATTTGTATATCGTCACCAAAAATGCCTGCCTATCCTTCATGAACTCTGCCCATGCCAAACAACGTTTTGATGCAGAAATCTCGGCGGATTTACTTATCGAAGAGCCCGAGAGCCACGCCAAACTGATAAAGGCCGAATTATTTGAAATGATTTCAAAAGAAATCCATAAACTACCGAAAACCCAGCAAAAAGTAATTCAGTTAAGCCACTACGAAGGTAAGAACCCGTCAGAGATTTCGGAAGCACTCCATATGTCTAAGAATACGGTTTACGTAAATTATTCCCGCGCTATCACTACGCTTAGAAAGGCGTTCAACAAACGCAAGGATTGGTTATATAATTTTTTTCTGTAAGGTTTTCCGCCCGGTTTAGTTTCTATAAGTAACTGGATAGGAATGGACCGAACAACGCATATACTGCATCTGCTCAACAAGTATCGTCAGCATGCTCTTTCCATCGATGAACTCCGCATATTGCAACAATGGGCGAGTACCCATCCGGCTTATCGCAAACTTTTAGACGACTTCGCACCAGACCGTAACGGCCGCTATGGCATAGCGGACCCGATCTGGGTCGATTATGCGGCATCAGGGCGTTCCTTATCCTTTGAAGATCTATTAGATCGGATAGCGCTTAACAAACGCAATCGTCGAAAAAAATCTATTGCTTGGCTATCTGCCGCGGCATCCATCATCATGGTCGGTCTTTGCAGCTTATATTTCTTTCAGCAACAAACCAATGATGATAAGATAGCCGTGGTACCCGGCTCGAAGCAAGCGGTCATATTAACCGATAACGGGGGCCGGCAGGAGGTTACGGAGGAACGCGGGCTGGTTGTCACAAACGAAGGCATGTTTTATGCCGACGGCCAAGCGGTTGACGGGGACCTCTTTTTGGAAACACAGCACCTTAATTTAGTGGTACCCAAAGGTGGCGAATATCAAATCACCCTATCTGACGGAACCCGCGTATGGCTCAACTCCAATTCCACCTTGAAATTTCCCCAGGAATTTTCACCAGAAGAGCGCTTAGTAGAAATCAGTGGTGAGGCGTATTTTGAGGTATCGCACGATTCGCAAAGGCCTTTCATCGTGAAGAGCAATTACCAGGAAATTACCGTCCTTGGCACCACCTTCAATATCAAAGCCTATTCGGAAGACGGATTAAACACCACCACGCTCATCGAAGGTTCTGTTCGGGTACGCGGCAATGACAGCCGTGATCAACTCCAGCTTCTTCCCGGAGAAGCTGCCATTGCAGGCAAAAGCCGGCAGCTGAAAATCCAAACGGGCGATGTAGAACAAGCTATTTCATGGAAAAAAGGTGAATTCAACTTCAATCGAACCCCCTTTGAGGAGGTGGCGAAACAAATTGCCCGATGGTATAACCTGGAATTGGAGTACAGAGGCCAAATTCCTCAAGAGTACTTTACGGGCCAATTGAGCCGGGCGGTGGACTTTGATATTGTCCTTGCATTTTTAAAAGATTCAGGAATCAACCTGGAACTGGTTGCTAATAAATTAATAATCCAATAAACTAAATGAATGATGAAAAAAGATGGCCAATAAGGTAACGTAAATTATGGAGAAGTGTTTGCCGCACTCCCCCATAAAAATGTTCAGATCAGATCTGTTAACCAGGAATAACTAACAAATTAACTCACCAGAACACTACAAACTTAGGTAAACTAAAAAGGATATACAATTTTTGGTACCAAGTAACGGAGGTAGCGTTCTATTTCCATGTATAACCATGCAAAACGATTTGACTTCTTTAAAAAAACGAAAGAAGATTCACCTGTCATTACGACAAATAGCTTTGAGGATGAAGATACTGTCCTTTTTATTAGTTGTGTGCACACTTCATATAAGTGCAAAGGGTTTGTCACAAACGGTAACGATTCACACCACCAATGAGCGTATGGCTATCGTTCTTCAGCTGGTAAAAAAGCAAACCGGCTATAACTTCCTCTACAACAACAAAGTACTGGAAGCGCTACCACCGGTGACGATTTCAGCTGATGAAATGCCCCTGGCTAACTTCCTTGATTTGTTGTTGACCAGCAAAAGCCTGACATACACCCTTTCTGGCAAAAACATACTGATATCAAAGGATCGGACCCAACCAAACGAACAACCCGCCAAAAGAAAAATAGAACCCCTTCGTTTCGAAAAAGCGCAGCAGCCTATAACCGGTCAAGTGAAAGATTCCTTAGGCACATCGCTGGCAGGTGTCAGTATCTCTGTAAAAAATTCACAGCTAGAGACGATAACAGACAACCAAGGCCGCTTTAGTATCCATGTATCGCCCGAAGATGTGTTGGTATTCAAATATGTTGGTTATGCTACCAAGGAAGTCCCCGTTGGCAGTAAACAGCACATCAATGTTTCGCTCCAACAGACAGTGGCCGATATCGACGAAGTCATCGTGACCGCACTGGGTATTAAACGGGAGGAAAAAGCCTTGGGGTATGCGCAACAGACACTCAACGCCGAACAATTGTCATCTGCCGCATCCGGCAACTGGTCAGAGGGCCTTAAAGGCAAAGTGGCGGGGTTAAACATCATATCCGGTGGCACAGGCCCTATTAATTCACAAAGTATTCAGCTTAGAGGTGCCACTTCACTCGATCCAGGAAGCAATTATGCACTTATTGTGATAGATGGAGTCCCCATGGACCAAGAGACCACGGCTTACGGTAATAATGTCGGTGCAGCCTATGGCACAGAGGCTCCTGTAGATTATGGAAACGCCGTGTCCGAATTGCGCCAGGAAGACATCGCCAGCGTAACGGTATTGAAAGGCCCATCCGCAGCTGCGCTTTACGGTTCGAGAGCGGCCAATGGCGCACTCATCATCACGACCAAATCCGGACAAAAAAATCAAAAGTTAGGGGTTACCGTCTACTCATCGATGTTGTTAGACGATATCATCAACTGGCCCAACTACCAATATGAATATGGGGCGGGGGGTACAAGCCGCAAGGATGCAAACGGTAATCCATATTATTCCTTCGGCGATTCGGAGGACGGACCGAGCACCAATACCCCCGAGGCCTATGGGCCCAAATTCGAAGGGCAATATTACTATCAGTATGACCCCACCACGCAGGAACAAGGAGCCGAACGAACCTTATGGCGTCCTTACAAAAACAATATGAAGGATTTCTTCCGCCTAGGCTCAACCTTCGAAAATGCCGTCTCTTTCCAGGGCGGTGATGATAAGGGGTCGATGCGTTTAAATATCTCACATACGGACAACAATTATATCGCACCCAATACCGGTTTCAAGAAGAACACGATTTCCTTCAATGGCAACTACCAAGTTACCCAACGCGTTAAGCTCACCACATCGCTCAACTACAATAACCGGACGAGCGAAAACTTGCCTGCATTTGGTATCAGTAACGGATCGCTAGGCTATTTCATGATGTTCCTTATGCCCAGCGTGGATATTGATTGGTATAAACCAATATGGCAAAAGGGAAAAGAAAACCTCGAACAATTAAATCCATTTTCTGCCTGGTCCAGCAATCCATACTTCCTGATGTATGTCGATGAAAACCCGTTGACAAGCAACCAGCTTATAGGGAATGTAAAAACGGATATCAAGATTTCCGAGCACTGGGACGTCATGGGGAGGCTATCATTGAATTCATTGACCCAGCTCAGGGAGACACAACGTGGCTACTCCTCCAAGAAGCACCCTCGTGGTTACTATGGCCGCCAAGATGTGGCAAGCCAAGAAATTAATACGGATTTCCTGACCACCTATCAAAATAGCGTTGGGGATGCCTTCCACTACAGCGTGATGGCTGGTGGCAGCAGGATGTCTTACGATCGTAGGAATGTCATGTCATCGGTAGATGCGCTCATCGTCCCGTCGGTCTACAGCCTTGCCAACGGTGTGAACAACCCCTTGGTCACCACCCACGATGTGAGACGGCAGATCAACAGCCTATACGGTATGGCGTCGTTCTCGTGGCAGGATAAGATTTTCCTCGATTTGACGGGCCGCAACGACTGGTCAAGTACCTTGCCCGCCAGTAGCAACTCTTACTTTTATCCCTCGGTTACCTCAAGTTTTATTTTATCGGACTTGTTCGACCTACCGCAATCGATAAACTACCTTAAATACCGCGCCTCCTATGCACGGGTCGGAAGTGATGCCAACCCGTACCAAACCACCAAATATTACAGCCAAAGTGGCTTCCCTAGCTCGGCGGAAGTGCCGTCTACGATGTTTAACGCCAATTTAAAGCCCGAGATCACTTCCAGTTGGGAAACGGGCATTGACCTTAAGCTATTGGGCAGCCGGCTGGGCGTAGACGCCACCTACTATTCGTCAAGCACGAAAAACCAAATCCTGGCACTGCCGGCAGATATCGTGGCGGGCTACAGCAATCGTGTCATCAATGCGGGCGAGGTTCGCAACCGCGGTGTGGAATTGGTGGTAACAGGTACCCCTGTAAAAACCCCAGACTGGGATTGGACGGTAATCGGCAATTGGTCGACTAATGACAACGAGATCATGTCATTAACCGACAATCTCGAACAGCAGACATTAACGACCGTTTGGCAGGGCCGTTTAATTGCCACGGTAGGCGGTAGCACGTCTGATCTTTGGGGAACGAAATTCGTTCGTGATCCCGACGGTAACATCGTCTTCGCCAACGGTGTACCCACCCGCGGTAGCGTGCCCGAATACATCGGGAATACAGCTGCCGATTGGAAAGCCGGATTGACCAATACGGTGAAATATAAGAACCTACGTTTAAGTGTCACACTGGATGGGCAATATGGCGGCCTTATTTTCTCGGGCACATATAATCGTGCGTCATGGGCTGGGACCCTGACAAACACTATCCCCGGGCGAGACGAGGGATTTATCGTCGGTGACGGCGTCGTGAAAAACTCGGATGGCTCTTACGCCCCTAATACCGTCCAGGTGGATCCTCAAGCCTATTACGGCCAGGTTCACCAAACCGCAGAAGCAGGCGTGTTTTCTTCCGACTTCATCAAGCTTCGCGAAGTATCCTTGGGCTATCAGATACCCACCCGACATCTTGAGCGGTTTCGCGTTAGCGGACTATCCATCAGCCTATTCGGCAGGAATCTAGCGGTATTCGATAAATTCCCCATGTTCGACCCTGAAGCAGGGACGATGAATGGAACGGTGTTTATCCCCGGGCTTGAAATCACGCCCATGCCCTACACCGCCGTGTATGGATGCAATTTGAAAATAGATTTTTAATAGAACATCATAAAAAATCCTTCACAGCAACGACTTAACAACGGACCAGTACGCGTGCGAGAAGGATATACAAGACATATAAATTTTCCAAAAATGAAAAGGACAACATTACTGACGATAGCTTGCATTGCATGGCTATCCATGGCATGTGAGAGGAATTTCGACACAATCAATAAAAACCCTAACCTCATCGATCAGATAAGCCCGGGTACTTTATTGAATGAAATCATATACAATATGGCATCAACCAATTTACGGAATAATTACAACATCACCTGCCAGCTGATGCAGGTGCAGTTAAGCTATCCGCAATACTACGGGGGGGTCCAACGTTACGAAATCCTCGAAAATACCGGGCTATCGCAATGGAATGCCTCTTACAAATGGGCAAAGAACGTAAGCGAAATGCTTGCGGCGGCTGAGACAGATGGAGCCTCCAATTATATCAGTATCGCGTTGACCTTACGTGCATGGATATACGCTAACCTGACCGATATTTTCGGAGACGTGCCTTTTTCGGAAGCTTCTCAGGCCGAAAATGGAATTTTGCAACCGGCATACGACAGCCAAGCAGATATCTATACCCAGCTCCTAACCGATCTCGAGCGAGCTAATTCATTATATAATCACGAAGTAGGTATGTCCTATGGCACCGATATCCTGTTTGAAAACGATACACACCTATGGCAAAAATTCACCAATTCCTTACGCTTACGATTGTTGTTAAGGACGTCAAACGTCGACCCGTCAGCTTACGGCAAGATGGTTGCCATCATCACCAACCCAGCCTCGTCACCTATTATAGACCATGTCAATGAGTCGGCAGTCTTCCATGTTACCGGCATCACCCCCAATATATCTCCATGGTCGCGCGCGCTCGATTTCAGCAATCAACATGCCGTATCTGCCTTTTTCATCGATATTCTCAACAAACTCAATGACCCACGGCGCCCGGTTTTTGTCGGCCAAGCCCGGGCGGAAGGGGCCGATATCGGCTATAAGGGTATTCCCAGCGGGTATGACGAATCGTCGTTTTCGTATTCTCCCTCATACATGAATAACCAGCAAGTCATTCCCCCGATGCAGATACCCATTCTTACGTATGCCGAGGTTGCATTTATCAAGGCAGAACTGGCACAAAAAGGGCACCTCTCCGGTGCTGAAGATTTCTATAAGGAAGGCATACGCGCGGCTATCCGCATGGTTACGGGCGAGGACATCGAAGATACCTATTTCCTCGCTCCCATGGCCATTTATGACGGTAGCTTATCGCGTATTATGCTGCACAAATACCTCGCTTTATACTTTACGGATTTTCAGCAATGGTCTGAATATCGCCGAACGGGTTATCCGGTGCTACCCAAAACAAATTCGATGCTGAATGATGGCATCTTGCCTTCACGGCTACTGTATCCCGGTATCCAACAGATTTATAACCCGGAAAACTACCAAGCCGCTGCCGAGCGGATGGGGGGTGATGATATCAACTTCAAACTATGGTGGGATGTTAATTGATGATAGCTTAACCTTAAAAATATAAAACCATGCAAAAAATGTTCATTTACTTATGTGCCGTCCTGTCCCTCGTTTTCGTAAAGTGCGGCAATACCTCAAACGACGAGCAACAGCCTTCCGTTGAGGGCACCCAATTCCGTGCTGCCACGTTTAACATCCGGTACAATGCCGATGCGGACAAAGCCTCGGGGAATGGATGGGACTTGCGGAAAGGGCCGGTCTCGGAGGTGATCCTTACCCACCAATTCGATGTGGTAGGGACGCAGGAAGGCGACGCCGGCCAGCTGGCCGATCTGAAGGCCCTGCTCCCGGGTTTCGACTTTACGGCCTACCCCTACGGCGGCAAAGGGGACTTGCATAATTGCGCCACTTTTTACCGTACCGCCTTATTTGAGGTGCTCGATAGCGGTGTCTTCTGGCTCAGCGAGACGCCCGATGAGCCGAGTATCGGGTGGGACGCCACCGACCGGCGTATCTGCCAGTGGACCAAATTCGAGGTCAAGGAGACAGGAGAAGAATTTTTCTTCTTCAACGCCCATTTCTACTGGCGGCTGGAGGAAGCCAAAAGAGAATCAGGGCCGCTCATTGTTCAGAAAGTCAAGGAAATTGCGGGCGACGCGCCAGTTATTTGTGTAGGCGATTTCAACTCAACCGTGGAGACACCGCAGATTCAGGCCGTAAAATCATTGCTTGGGGATGCCTACGACCGCACTAAAACACCCCGCCAAGGCGTGGAGAACACCAACATGGGCGGCGGCGTGTTCCAAGGCACCCCGAAAAACCGGATCGATTACATTTTCCTCACCTCACATTTCGAAGTGGAAGATTACCAGGTGCTCTCGGATGTTTATAACGGGGATCATTACCCGTCCGATCACTTACCGGTTACGTCATTACTGACACTCAGCGACCGCGACGCTTCCCGTCCATAGCCGGTTACCACGAGTCGATCCGCATACACGTCAACAATAGCGAATGCATTGGGGCTGCTCTCTACCATGCCCTTGAAATTAAGGAAATGGACCCCTTGCGCTAGGTGATAATCGCCTGTGTGGCGATGGCCGTTGAAGTAGGCCATCACGTTTGGGTAACCCAAAATGAGTTCCCTCAACCGCTCGTCGCCCCACAGGTTATGCGCCTCAGCCACCGGGAAAAGTGGGTAGTGGCAAAACAAAATGACCCGTTCGTTGGCGGCGGCTGCCGATTCAAGCTCCGAAACGAGCCAACGGTACTGCTCGTCGCCCAAACCGCCGTTCCACGGCTTTCCATTCGGTGCACCGGCGACCTTCAACGAATCGATCAATGCTTCCGCTCGGATATAAGGGGTACTTCCTGGGGCATTGGCAAATAAACTCACATCATTTCCATCCAGATAAATCAACCGGAGGTTACCCATGCGGTTCGCATAATACCTGCTTTCCATCCCCAGCACGGCCGGCACCTCTTCTAAACGATCCGTTGCAACCGAAAAATCATGGTTGCCCAGCACGTGGTAAACGGGCATCGATAGCCTAGCCAACTTGGCCAGGGCGGGCTGGAAACTGCCGTAGTCACGATCAATCAAATCGCCCAAACTGACCACCATATCGACTTGCCGTTTCTCGAATTCGGCAACAGCCTCGTCCAGCTTTGCCAGCGACTCGCGATAGTGGCGGTTATTTGCCGTTTCACAATCGCAATACTGCGCATCGGCAATGATGCCAAACGAGAGCAGGGGCTCATCGCCTGCCGCCGGCTGCATGGCGAAACTTGCGGCAAACCAAAACAAGAGCGACAGGGTAATTGCTATCGTTTTCTTCATCTTGTAAATTTACGCGATTTTCAATTCCTTCACCGCATGGTCTACCGCACGTGCTGCCAGCGCCATGTAGGTGAGCGTGGGGTTTTGGGTGGCTGTGGACGTCATGCAGGCACCGTCGGTCACATAAACGTTCTTACATAGGTGCAGCTGATTCCACTTGTTCAGCAGCGAGGTCTTCGGGTCATGCCCCATGCGCACACCACCCATCTCATGGATGTCGTTACCTGGCCGGCGGCCATCGTCCTGCGTCTTGATATTGGTGAACCCCGCAGCCTCGTACATTTCCGTCATCCGGTCGTAATAGTCCTGCCGGCGTTGCCAGTCGTCATCGGCATAATCGACGGAAACATGTAACAGGGGCACGCCCCATTTATCTTTTTTATCTGCATCGAGCCACACCCGATTCTGCTCCTTCGGAATCGTCTCGGCCATCATGTGCGAGTGTACCCGCCAGTTGCTCCACGTGCTGTTGAGGAGGCCCTGCTTCAACTCATCGCCTACGCTGCTGCTATCGCGGTTCTCATACCGACTGGCACCGAACGCCGCTGCCCAACCGCGGAGGAAATCGGTTTCCTGCTTCATCACATTCCTGAAATTGGGAATATACCCCCCTCCTGCAGGGTTTCGTCCATCGGTCCGATATTGGAGCAAGCCGTCATATTCGGCACTGATCCGTGCCGTATAATTATGGAAGGCCACAAATTTACCCATCAGCCCGTTGTCGTTCCCCAACCCCTCGGGGAACCGGTTGGAAATTGAGTTGAGCAGGATAAGGTTTGTATTTAAGGTTGACGCGTTCACAAAAACGACCTTTGCATAAAAATCAATTTCTTCCAACGAGTTGGTATCGATCACCTTTACCCCGGTAGCCCTACCCGAGTCTTCATCGTATAATACCGAGTGCGCCACAGAATGGGGGCGGAGTGATAGGTTACCCGTTTTCTGGGCCCAGGGGATGGTGGATGCATTGCTACTGAAGTAGCCGCCGAATGGGCACCCACGCTGGCAAAGCTTGCGGTTCTGGCACTGCACGCGGCCTTGCTCGATATGGATAGGCTGGGGTTGCGACAGGTGCGCACAGCGTGCACTGATGATATGCCGGCCCTTAAAGTGCTGGTTCACCGTGTTCCGGAAATGGTCTTCCACGGCATTCAGCGGATATCCGGGAAGGAATTCCCCATCGGGCAGGGTCGCTAGCCCATCCCGATTGCCAGCGATACCCACAAACCGCTCCACATGGCTGTACCAAGGCGCGATATCCGCATAGCGGATGGGCCAATCTACCACAAAGCCATCACGGGCAGGTCCTTCGAAATCATACTCACTCCATCGCTGGGTCTGCCGGGCCCACAGTAAGGATTTTCCGCCCACTTGGTAGCCCCTTATCCAGTCGAAATCCTTTTCTTGCACATAAGGGTGCTCGTCATCTTTCACAAAAAAATGTTGAGAATCTTCCTTGTAAGCATAGCATCGATTGGCGATAGGGTTGGCCAATTTGTCCGCATGGGTCATTTCCCCACGGTGTTCAAATTCGTAGGGGTAAAGGTTGGTGGTGGGGTAGTCTTTCACATGGACCACATCGCGTCCGCGCTCCAACAACAATGTCTTTAGCCCTTTCTCCGTCAGCTCCTTAGCCGCCCAGCCCCCACTGGCTCCCGACCCGATGACGATGGCATCAAACGTACGTTCCTTTATGCTATCTACTGCGATATTTGCCATGGCTATTGTCCCTCCATTTTAACGATTTCGGCATCGGCTGTCTCCATCGGAAAGTATCCATTGTACCGGCCTGGCACCAGTTCATACTTGACCAAGTTCGTCATTACATATTTCGAGTTCATGTATCCCTGTATTGCCCGCCTTTTCAATATAGCGAAAAACTTACCCACCGCGTCATCGGCCTCCTCAATACGTTTCAGTAGGGACTCGCGGGCTTCCTGTAAGGCGTTTGCAAAAGGTACCCCAAGGGATTTCTCCGTCCAGCCCCGAAAAGCCGTCAACCCCTCGGTAAACGATTGCTGGTCTTCCGGCCCATGGCAGTCATCCACCATCTTCAGTACGAACAGGTGCAACAACAATTCCCGCCCCCCGGGTGTATCCGTTGCGGGGACGAGCGTTTCGACGACTAGCTCTAGTAGCGCTTCATCATCTTCACTCACTTTCAAATTAGTCAGCTCGATGCTGGCCCTACCCGAGGGTCGGAAACAGGCGGGGAGCACCAATGTACCACCGGCAATATACAATAACGTACGTATCGAAGCCCTACGATCCATATTTCTCCTATATTATTTTAAGTTATATAACTTAGCTCGTCGCAAATGTACATCATTGTTATATAAAAAGCGTCGTTAATTAACAAACCGTGCCCATACATCCGTGCAGGGCACCGATGCCAAAAGGGCGCCGTATTCATTCTTTGAGTTACTGATAATGACCACAACCTCCATAATCTCTTACCTGCTTGTGCAAAATTCGTCGCGAATCATTCGTAAAACCAAATACTAAAAATATTATCATATTGAGATTATTTTATGTACCTTTGGTTCATCGTGAAACCATAACATATCATAATTTATCACTCAACAAATATAAACCTCATGACCGAAAACCAAATCGAAATTTATCAAGGCAGTGACGGAAAAACACTGGTAGAAGTTAAGTTTGAAGAGGATACTATTTGGCTGACACAAGCTCAAATGGTTGTGTTATTTGACCGGGAACGCTCTGTAATAACGAAGCACGTAAATAATATATTTAAGGAACAGGAATTGAAAAAGGAGGCAGTATGTGCAAAATTTGCACATACTGCTGATGATGGAAAAGCATACCAAGTGGAACACTACAATTTGGACGTTGTCATATCGGTAGGCTACCGGGTGAAATCAACGCAAGGTACCCGATTCCGCATTTGGGCTACGCAACGACTTAAAGAATATCTTATTCGAGGTTATGCAATCAACGAGCAGCGGCTTACCCAGAAACAGCAAGAGGTCCGAACACTGAAAGACGGTATTCGTATACTAAGCCGCGCAATTGAAGAGCAGCGAACGGATAGCCATTTAGGTTGGTTGGCACATTTTGCGATGGGGCTCGAATTGTTAGATGATTATGATCACGAACAGTTGGATGAAAGCGGCATGACCAAAAAACCCGCCGCCTACCCCACCACAGAAGAGTACAAAGAACTGGTTGATACGATGAGAGCCGATTTTGCATCTGCCATATTCGGCAAAGAAAAAGACGGGGGGTTCCAGAGTGCCATTGTTCAAATCAGCAAAGGCTTTGCCGACAAAGATTTTTATCCATCGATAGAGGAAAAGGCTGCGACCCTTCTTTATCTGGTGATTAAGAACCATGCTTTTGTCGATGGCAATAAACGGATTGCGGCAGCTTGCTTTCTGCTATTCTTGGAAAGGAATAATTTACTATATCATTACTTAGATACGCCCACTATTAGTAATGAAGGATTAGCAACGTTAACACTTTTCGTTGCGTCGAGCAAACCAGAAGAGATGGAAACCGTGAAGAAATTAATCATCAGTGTATTGAATAGAGGAAGGTAGGCAACCACTATCCATAGACCTTCTCCTTTTCGATACCGATTTTGCTTAGCACCCACCCTTTAATCTGGCTGGCGTAGCCATCGGAAACTACGACTACCTCATCATTTGGTGCTAGGGTCAGTTCCAGTTGTGTGCCACGCAACGCTTGAGTCGATGGTGTGGAATCGCCCGGTTGCGGTTTACTTTTCTAAAATAGCCCCCAGTGGCGATCTCCACCGCCTTTAAGGATCGTTGCTTGACCGTTTCGTTGTCTTGTGCTTCTCGAAGCATGAATACCGTTCTCGAAACAAGCACGAACTCCAAAATTTCATGGTAGTGTAGCCATTCCGTTTTAAACGGGGTAATGTGATGGTATCGACCATCCGAAGGATCGTCAGGCAACGCGACTACCTCCTTTTTAAACGCCGGTCTCGCGTCGATAAATGGTCCGCCCGTTGTATCATGCTCGTCCTGCAGCATTCGGCAGGGAATGAGACCCTGGCGTGCCAGCAGGACCAATCGCAATCCCTGTTGGGCATTTCGTTGCAAACGTCGACACAATGCAATGAAGTATGCGCATATATACGCGATATTAATCGAAAGCCAAAACGAAAACATCAAGATAACCGCCGTTTCCCTGAAGTCTGTGGTGGAGTTGGCCAACCGGGTAAGTTGGGGTAAATCCAGTACCAACCATGCCAATGCATAGACGAGCAAAACGGGAATCAACCAACAGCAAAACAATTGGGATATTAGGCGACTAACCGGAAAACCGGGCCAGGGAAACAGCGATCCAGCAACACGGTGAAAATTTTTATCCAGAGCAGACCTACGTAGGCGATAAAAAAATAAACAGCCACCAGCGCCACAAATTGGCCTCGGAAAAACCTTCGAAGGTCGCTGACAAATGACGAGAAAGATTGGTAATCAGATAATCACCGTAACCTGCCGAGTTGGGCCATTTTGTACTAAAAGGCAATGTGAGATTGGGGAATGAATCTTAGCTGTGTGCCTTATCCAAATGGCGGTAAATCAAGCTCGACAATGACTGTAGCTTTGCTTAACAGAGCGTCAGGAGTATAAAAGATGTAATCCTAAAAATGCGAGAGTATTTCAATGATGGCTACAAATACATCCTAGAAGCGGATATCAAAGGGTAAGAGAGAAAAATAGTCCGAAAGTACCGAAAGAAAAATAGCGGATACTACGGCTCAAATGGTGTCAGTTATTTCGGTTCAAATGATGCCATTTTAGGTTGATATTGGTGATTGCATTCCAATTCGAATGGTGCCACTATCAATCTAAGAGAGGTGTCTCGTTGACGAAATTACCCTTCGTGACCACCATTAACCACCTATTTTCATATTTTTGTCCTGTATGAGACCATTCTTTGAAGACCTATTTAAGTATAACCAGCATTGCAACCAGCAATTAGCGATTATCTATGCGCATGAATCCACACACCTTGATACCAAATCCATCGCATTATTCAGCCACATACTGAATGCACATCACATTTGGAACCATCGGATATTGGGAAAAAAAGGGGAATACGGTGTGTGGGACGACCACGCTATCGATACGTTTGCAACGATAGATCGGCTCAACCATGAGGAAACCCAGCGCATCCTTCAGACGGGCGATCTTGCAAGCGAAATTGCCTACCGAACGACCGCCGGCAAACCAATCGTCAACACGATAAAGGACACGTTGTTCCACGTCATCAACCACTCCACCTACCATCGCGGGCAAATAGCCTCGCTATTCAGACAGCAGGGCATTGAACCGCTGGTCACAGATTATATACGTTTTAAACATTAGGATACTTATTTCTTTAACCGCTCTTTGAATACCTTTTTGAATTTCTCCAACTTGGGTACAATGACGTACCGGCAATACGCCTGCTCCGGATTGAGGTTATAGTAATTTTGATGGTAATCTTCCGCGATGTAGAAACCGGTATAAGGTTCCAACTTGGTGACAATGGGTTGGTCGTACACCTTTTCCTCTGCCAACCGACGGATGTAATATTCGGCCTTTTCTTTCTCGGCATCATCGTGGTAAAAAATGGCCGACCGGTATTGGGTACCGATATCGTTGCCCTGCCGGTTAAGCTGTGTGGGGTCGTGGGCGATGAAGAATGCTTCGAGCAATTCGTCATAGGAAATCTCATTGGGCCGATATACCACATTGATGGCTTCGGCATGGCCTGTACGCCCGGTGGTTACCTGCTTATACGTGGGGTTGGCTACCTTTCCACCAGTATAACCGGAGATAACCGTATCAACACCGGCCAACTGCCGGAATTGGACTTCGGTACACCAAAAGCACCCGCCCGCAAACGTAGCGGTATCCACGTCGGATAGCGAATCCTTACTAGCCGTGAACCGCTGCGTTGGGCTAGTCGTCGAGTCGGTAGCTTGCAAGCACGCCGCTAGGAGCATCACACCGCCCATCCATACAGTCAATAACCTCATCATCTTCCTTCCTTTCTATAAACAAAGGTACGAAGGCTGAGATGGCTTTTCGAGCGAAATACGCAAAATACACCATTTTAGGTAGTTGATACCGTTAATATGATTTTACCGAACTGGGTCGACTTATCCATTTGGCGTAATGCTGCCTCCGCTTCTTCTATGGGGTACGTGGCATCGATAACCGGTACGGCGCCATGCCTGTTCACAAAAGCTAGCATTGCGGCGAAATCGGTCGGTGAGCCCATGGTGGTGCCCAATAACGACAGTTGTTTCCAAAAGATTTTCCTGGCATTCAATGCAGGCAGATTTCCTGCCGTGCCCCCAAAAAAAACAATTCGACCACCGGGATTAGCCATGTCGGGATGGTGCGCGGCACCCTCGCCCAAGGCGCTGTCGACAATGACATCGAAACCGCCGGCTTGTTCGTTCAGCTGCTGGGACCAGTCATCATCGGTATATAAAACACCTCCCGCCGCGCCCAAGGCCATGGCTTGCCCAATCTTGGCTGATGTACTTGAGGTAACGTATACCGTAGCCCCGGCATGCACGGCCCATTGCAACGCAAAGGTGGCTACGCCGCCGCCTGCCCCCACGACCAGTACTTTCTCGCCGCTTTTTAGGGCGGCGCGGCTGAAGAGCGCACGGTAAGCCGTTAGTCCGCCCAAGGGCAGCGCCGCTGCTTCTTCAAACGAGAGGTGTATCGGCTTTTCATGCAAATTACCGATGGGCACGCGCACGAACTCCGCGAAGGTACCGTCTTGGGGTAATCCGAGGATGTGAAACGATGTTCCTTGATAAGCTTCCTTATCGCCCCATCGCAAAGATGGATTGATCACAACGTCCCGGCCTTCCCAATGGCGATGGCTATCGCTACCCACCTGTTCTACAATGCCCGCACCATCCGAGCCCAGCACGATGGGAAATTGAAGGCCCGCATATTGCCCCTGTTGTATCCACCAGTCCCGCCGGTTGAGCGCGGCAGCTTTGATACGTACAAGGGCCTCGTCCGGGCCAATGGATGGAATCGGCATTGCCGTTAATACCAACGGCTCCTTGACGCCGTGGAGGACAATTGCTTTTTGGGTTGAAACGTTAGACATAAGACACTAGACGTTAGACATGAGAGAACAGACCTTACACAAAAAAAGCGGCGCATATACCGTATGTCGCCGCCTTCTTATTGCAGTTCCTATTTACTATTTCGCATCGGCGTAGCGCTTGGCTACGGCATCCCAATCGATTACATTGAAAATGGCCTCCAAATAGCCCGGGCGCTTGTTTTGGTATTTCAGATAATAGGCATGTTCCCACACGTCGATTCCCAAGATAGGCGTACCTTTCACTTCAGCAATATCAAAAAGAGGGTTATCCTGATTGGGTGTGGAAGTTACTTGCAATTTGCCGGAGCCATCCGCCACGAGCCCTGCCCAGCCTGATCCGAACCGTGTAGCACCGGCTCCCTGCAGCTTTTTCTTCAACTCGTCAAACGAGCCGAAAGCTTCGTCTATCGCCGCAGCCAAGTCCCCCGAGGGTGAACCCCCACCATTTGGCGACAGCACGGTCCAAAACAAGGAGTGGTTATAATGGCCGCCACCGTTGTTGCGTACGGCACCGCTATATTTCGAGATATTTTTGCAGATGTCCTCGAGAGAAAGATTCTCAGCGTCGGTCCCCGCAATCGCCTTGTTGAGGTTATCTACATAACCCTTATGATGGCGGCCATGGTGGATTTCCATCGTTTCTTTATCGATATGGGGTTCCAGTGCATCTGTGGCGTAGGGTAACGCCGGTAATTCAAAAGCCATAGTATGTATTGTTTTAAGTTAAAAATTAAAAATTTCGTGTTGGACAAACTTAGTCAAAGTTGCAGATAATTGCAACCACCCGACCGCCCTACCCGAACTAATTCCGGTAAGAACGGCGTAAGGTCAACATTTGTTGGGACCGTTTTGTTTGCCCCCGTAATTTCAAATCACCGATGGGTGCGTTTATTACGGAAAAATGACGTAATCAATGCGGCACATTCCTGTTCCAGCACGCCATGGGTTAAGGTTGTCCTGGGGTGTAATACGTTATTGCCTAATTTCGAATAACCACGCTTCTCATCCATTGCGCCAAATACGATGCGGCCTACTTGCGCCCAATAAGCGGCACCGGCACACATCACACAGGGCTCGATGGTAACATACAACGTGCAATCGCGCAAATATTTGCCGCCGACGTAACTTGCGGCAGCAGTGAATGCCTGCATTTCTGCATGGGCTGTCACATCGTTCAACCGCTCGGTAAGGTTATGGCCACGCCCGACAATCCGTCCACCCGCAACGACCACGGCACCGATGGGCACTTCCCCCATGTCAAACGCTTTTTGCGCCTCACGGAGTGCCTCCCTCATATATACCTCGTCGGGGATAGCGTCTCCGGAATCTTCAAAGTTGACGTATTTCATATAGACTTGAGATACTTGATGCGAGATATGAGGTGTGAGAAACCATTCGGTGAGCGCCAGCTTACATTAACTTGGCTCCATTTGGCACAGGGCGCTCCACCGTGTTCAGTACAATATCGCCATTTTCATCGGCAAAACCGGTCACCAAGCACTCCGACATGAAATCAGCGATCTGCTTCTTCGGGAAATTGACCACGCCGACAATCTGCTTTCCGACCAATTCTTCCTTACCGTAATGTTTGGTTATCTGTGCGCTGCTTTGGCGTACCCCGATTTCTGCGCCAAAATCAATGGTCAGCTTATAGGCCGGCTTACGTGCTTTAGGAAATTCATTGATGGCTACGATGGTGCCTACACGCAGTTCCACCTTCTCAAAATCATGCCACGAAATTTCATCCATCGACTTACGTTCAGGGTTTCGATCGTTATAACCGGTTACTTTCGAGATCGGCGATTCCTTTTTTCAGGGTAAATAAGATATAGTCGGGGCTTCGCCGCACGCGCTCCGCCAACCGGCTGATCAACGCGTCTTCTTTCCCTGGCTCGAATGCAAGGTCTTCATCAGAAAGATGATTGTATTTACGCCGGAACTTCGCTTTCGCTATTTCCCATTCCTCCAAGGTCATTTTGATATCAGCCATATACCATTGATTTGCTACAAAACTAGCGAATGTTGCTTTGATGTGCAAATGGCCACTGTTTTTACGGCGCAACCTTAGCCATTCCTTACCCGTTCCTTACCTTTTTCTTACCATTCACTTAGTACTGCCTTACTTCTCCCTTACCTATTCCTTACCTATTCTTTACCTATTCCTTACCTATTCCTTACCTATTCCTTACCTATTCCTTACCAAAGCTTTACCTATTCCTTACCAAAGCTTTACCTATGTGGTAAATAACAGGTAAAGAATGGGTAGACCTACGGTAAGGGAAGCCTAAATCAGTCTTGAAGGCACCCTATGCCACCGGTATTGCAACAATTTTCGGCTTGAAATTTGCTGCGGTTGCGAAACAGTATACGAATAGACATTTAAAAATGATTATGCTATGAAAAAGTATTTTATTATTGCATTTCTCGTAACCGCCACGATTTTCGGCGCCAACGCCCAATTGCTGCCGAGCCTCCAATTCGGGGTAAAAGCGGGCCTCAACTTTTCCAGCTTGAAGTCTGACGAAGGTAATTGGCTAGATGCAAGTACCCGTACCGGCTACCAAGCGGGTGTTTGGGCACGTGTTGGCGGAGCGGGGATACACTTTCAGCCTGAGTTATATTTAACCGGTAAAAGCTCGGAAGCCAAGCTAGTCGAAGAAAACGAAGAAGGTAAAGTGAGTTTTACCTCGCTGGACCTGCCCTTGCTGTTGGGCACGCGTATTGGCTTTGGACCTGCCGGATTACGTATCGTTGCCGGTCCGGTAGTGTCATTCGTTGTCGACAAAAATATTGGTGATGCGTTGGCACAAGTTCCTGAATTCAGTGAATACAAAAACCAAGCATGGGCTGTAACCGGCGGACTTGGGCTCGACATCAGCAACTTCCGCATCGATGCACGTTATGAGCATGGGCTAAGTGAATTGAGCAAGAATGACAGTGCGCCGCAGAAGGTTAATCTTTGGACCGTAGGCATTGGCTACCGGTTATTTTAACCCTCGCTGTTAGCAACAGAAGATACATTCCGCGCCATGCGAACTCCCGCATGGCGCTTTTATTTTGCCCCCAAAACATTAGAACAGTTCTAAATTAAGGATTTTGCTTGTTTGTTTTCCCGTGTATTGAATCAATTGGTAGATTTGCTTACCAAAATTAAATACTCAGAGGAGAATGAATAAGTCCAAACCACTACTTTCCTCATCGCTTGGGAAGAAGCTTGTCATGAGCTTAACCGGTCTGTTTTTGTGCACATTTCTGATTGTCCACCTCATCGGCAACCTTCAGCTCTTTTATAACGACCAAGGGAAAGCTTTTAATGACTACGCCCATTTCATGACGCACTTCACACCGATTAAGGTGGTGTCGTACCTGCTCTATGCGTCCATCGTTATTCACGCTATTTACGCGTTGATTTTAACCATCCACAACAAAAGAGCAAGGCCGGTGGGTTATGCGGTCTACCACGGATCGGCCAACAGCGCCTGGAATTCCCGCAATATGGGCATACTGGGCACCGTACTGCTTGTATTTATCGTAACCCACATGAGTAACTTCTGGTGGAAGTACCACAATGATGGGGTGCCTTACGTAGAATATCGGACCGATCTCGCCACCCAGGAGACTAAGGTGACGGAGCTGATTGGAGAAGAATACACCGACTATGTAAAATATGTAGACAACGATATCGAGGTACTTAAAGCCAAGGACCTATATAAACAGGTGCAATTTGCATTCAGCAACTGGATACTCGTTGCATTTTATGTGGTTGCCATGGGTGCACTCTCATTCCATCTCATCCACGGATTCAAAAGTGCGTTTCAAACCTTGGGTTGGGATCATAAAAAATATGCTCCCCTTATCCGTTTTATTGGCATTTGGTTGTTCGGCGTAGCTATCCCCATCGGGTTTGCGGCCATGCCACTATACTTCTTTTTTGCAAACTAGCTATTTTGTGATGTTAGATTCGAAAGTACCAGCAGGGCCGTTGGCCGAAAAATGGTCGAAACATAAGTTTAACCTGAAGTTGGTGAACCCGGCCAACAAGCGGAAATACACCATCATCGTGGTGGGTACCGGCTTGGCAGGCTCTTCGGCGGCAGCCTCGCTTGCCGAGCTCGGCTATAATGTAAAGACATTTTGCTACCAGGACAGTCCGCGCCGGGCGCACTCTATCGCTGCACAAGGCGGTATCAACGCCGCCAAGAATTATCAAAACGATGGCGACAGCGTTTACCGGCTGTTTTATGACACCGTAAAAGGGGGCGATTACCGCTCGCGCGAAGCCAATGTACACCGCTTGGCGGAAGTATCGGTAAATATCATCGACCAATGTGTGGCGCAGGGAGTGCCGTTTGCTCGTGAATACGGCGGATTGCTCGACAACCGCTCATTTGGTGGTGCACAAGTTTCACGGACGTTCTATGCACGTGGCCAAACGGGGCAACAACTCTTGTTAGGCGCCTATTCGGCATTGAACCGCCAAATCCATAAAGGTACGGTGAAAACGTATAACCGGCATGAAATGCTGGATTTGGTCACCATCGACGGCCACGCCCGCGGTATTATTACGCGCGATATGGTCACAGGGGCGGTCGAGGCGCACGAAGGCCATGCGGTACTGTTGTGCACGGGGGGGTACGGCAACGTGTTTTACCTGTCTACCAACGCCATGGGCTGTAACGTGACCGCAGCGTGGCGGGCCCATAAACGGGGTGCCTTTTTTGCCAACCCTTGCTATACGCAAATACACCCCACCTGCATCCCGGTAACGGGCGACCATCAATCCAAGCTGACATTGATGTCTGAATCGCTGCGTAATGATGGCCGCGTGTGGGTACCGAAAACCGTAGAGCTCGCACAAAAGCTGCGCAAGGGCGAAATTAAAATTGCAGATATTAAAGAAGGCGACCGCGATTACTACTTGGAACGCAAATACCCTTCTTTCGGTAACCTCGTGCCGCGTGATGTCGCATCCCGCAACGCGAAAGAGGTCGTAGACGAGGGTCGTGGCGTCGGGGCATCCGGCGTGGCTGTATTCCTCGATTTCGAAGACGCTATCAAGCGACTAGGGGAAGATGCTGTACGGGCAAAATACGGCAACCTGTTTGACATGTACTACCAGATCACCGACGAAAACCCGTATAAACAACCCATGCGCATCTATCCGGCCGTACATTACACCATGGGCGGGATTTGGGTAGACTACAACCTGATGACAACCGTGCCTGGATTATATGCCCTGGGCGAATGTAATTTCTCCGACCACGGGGCCAACCGGCTGGGCGCATCTGCACTGATGCAGGGCTTGGCCGATGGGTATTTCGTCATCCCCTACACCGTGGGTGATTACCTGGCAGGTCTAGGCTTCGCTCCCGTTGATAAAAACCATCCGAATTTCGAAAAAACCCGTAAAGAGGTCGAAGAGCGCATCAATCGCTTGCTTTCATTGAAAGGGAACAAAACAGTGGATGACATCCACAAAAAGCTCGGCCACATCATGTGGGAATACTGTGGCATGGCGCGCAATGAAGCGGGCCTCACCAAGGCCAAGGGGCTTATCAGGGAACTACGGCAGGAGTTTTGGGACGATGTAACTGTATTAGGCGAGAACGAAGAAATGAACCAGTCGCTTGAAAAAGCCGGGCGGGTAGCGGATTTCCTTGAGCTGGGTGAACTGATGGTAGACGATGCCCTCACCCGCCGTGAATCATGTGGTGGCCACTTCCGCGAAGAAAGCCAGACTGACGAGGGCGAAGCAAAGCGCGACGATGAGCGCTTCAGTTATGTGTCTGCGTGGGAGTATAAAGGTGCCGACCAACCGGAAGCGCTGCACAAGGAGACCTTACAGTTCGAATACGTTAAATTGACACAACGAAGTTATAAGTAAACGATAGGCGCTAGCATTCGGCATAAGGCGTAAAGCATATAGCCAAGCACGCGAAGCAAAGCATAAAGCAAAAAACCATGAGTGGAAACATGAACCTGACGCTCAAAGTATGGCGTCAAAAAAATAGTGATACCAGGGGTAAGTTTGTAACGTACCAAGCAGATGGTATATCGCCAGATATGTCCTTTCTCGAAATGCTAGACGTGGTGAACGAAGAGCTGGTACGGAAAGGTGAAGACCCCATCCACTTTGACCACGACTGCCGTGAGGGCATATGCGGCATGTGCTCGCTATATATCAATGGCCGGCCGCACGGCCCGAAACAATTGACCACTACCTGCCAACTCCATATGCGGAGTTTCCATGATGGCCAGACGATTGTCATCGAGCCTTGGCGCGCATCCGCGTTCCCGGTAATTAAGGATTTGGCGGTAGACAGGACCGCCTTCGACCGAATCCAGCAAGCAGGTGGCTATGTCAATGTAAACACGGGGGGCGTTCCCGATGCAAACGGTATCCCCATCCCGAAGGTGGTAGCCGACGAGGCGTTCGAATCGGCGACGTGCATTGGCTGCGGGGCGTGTGTTGCCGCTTGTAAAAATTCATCAGCTATGCTGTTTGTGTCGGCCAAGATATCGCAATATGCCTTATTGCCCCAGGGCCAAACCGAGCGGTATAGCCGGGCCCAAGCCATGGTTGACCAAATGGATGCAGAAGGCTTTGGCAGTTGTACCAATACCGGGGCCTGCGAAGCCGAATGCCCTGTGGGCATCAAACTGACCAATATCGCGCGGATGAACCGTGAATACCTCACCGCCAAAATATTCAAGGAAATAGAAGTGCATTAGGCCACGGCCAACGCTTCCCGAAACCCTCACAATTACGTTGTATTGTGGGGGTTTCTATTTTTACGTAAATTAGCGGCAATAAACGGTGAGTACAGTTGTCAAAATACGGCTATTGTTGTTGGTGTTGACGTTATGCTTCATAGGCACCGCCGTCACCATTAATCTGACATTTAACGAAGAGGAAATCCTGCTCCTCGATGGCCGACACCTCCAAAATAACCTTCACAAGAAAGAACAGATTGTATTCGATTTCTTGAACGACACCAGCCGTTTCCAAGCACTCAAGGCGCTGGAAACCGATGTGAGCCAAGCCGAAGGCATTATCGAATATTTCGTGGACCGGCATCAGATCTATCCGTTCATCTATATCAATAGCGAGCTGGTTTTCTGGGGTACCGATAAGGTTGTTCCGAAAACGGATGCGGGGATTGCCGATGGCGTGGATATCATCGACCAAACCGGAAACGGATGGTACGAAACCATCAAAAAAACCTCTGGTAACTTCTCGGTATTATTTCTGGTCCCCATAAAATCGGAGTTCCAGAAGAACAATGAATACCTGCAAGATAGGTTCTCTAAAAGCCTGATCGAAACCAATAACCTCGAAATTGCCAATTACGATGACCACCTGATTTACAATATCAGAAGCATCACCGGCGAGTACCTTTTTTCGGTGAAACTGGGCGAGGGCCGCCATGATACTTTTTTCTCGAAGCTTGAACTGGCCATGTGGATGCTCGCTGGGCTCTCCGTCGTACTTCTGCTCAATATCATGTGCATCTGGCTGGGCAGGAAAGGATGGGTTTGGTCTTCGATAGCACTGTTTGCCTGCTGCCTGGCCTGCATACGTTATCTGGACCTGCACTACGGTTGGCTCTCCTCCCATTTCTATACGGGGTTATTCGACTCCCGGAATTTCGCATCCAGCTTCCTCTTCCCGCATCTGGGAGGACTCCTGCTCAACATCATCGCTTTCACGTGGTTCATCGGCTACGTATACACGTTCAGGAAACAGCTCCGCTTCCCAACGATAGGGCATACCAAAATGGGGAGCATCCTGATCATCTTTATCCTGGGCGCTGTGATTTATGGTGTTAGTCATGCGATGGCTAATGTATTCTCCGGATTGGTGACCAATTCCGACATTAATTTTGACGTGACCAACATATTGGGTCTCAGTCTTTACAGCTGGATTGGCATATTTGCATTGTGTTTGAGCATGTTGTCGCTGCTGCTGCTCATTGATTTATTGGTAGAGGCCGCGCATGCCCTCATTCCCCATCAAAAACGGCTACTCCTTATCGGCATCGCCGTAGTGGTCATCGCCGGAATAACCATCTGCCTGGATGGCTTTTCATTCCGCAACCCACCCCTCACCTTCCTCTTGCTGAGCGCACTGATCGGATTGCGGGCGTGGTATACCCAACGGAAACGTAGGTTCGACCTGGCTGTATTTATTGCTACTTTATTGCTGTTGGCCTCCATTACGGCAATAAAGCATGGCCAATTCCAACGTTATAAAAAGGAGGAAAAGCAAAAAATTGCCATTTCTCGATTGGAGGCCGTCGATGATGCAAATGCCATTGCACTTTTCCACGATTTGGAAAAGGAAATCGTGAAAGACCCTACCCTTATCGATTATTTCAGGAGACCACGGAACGAAAGCCGGGAACTGCTCAACGAACACCTGAAGAGGACCTACCTCAGCGGGTATCTCTCGCGCTATGAATTTGTGGCAAACGAATACGACCCCGATTGGGTACCGATAGGCAGCAGCTCCGCCCGCAAGCGGCAAGCTTACCGCGAAAAGGTTATTTCGGGCGCAATCAAGGTATCCGAAAACTTCTACCGCGGAAACAGCCGCTTCGGAAATTTTGAATACTTTGCCCAATTACCCGTACATGAAAACGGTGAATTATTGGGTATTTTGCTGATCGAACTCCAAAATAGGTCGTTTAGCCAGCTATCTTCCTATCCGGACATACTGGCGGATAGTAGGATCGACCAACAGCAGACGGAATTGATTGCCGATTATGCCTACGCTTTTTATCGCCACGGCAATTTGGTTAGCCAATACGGCGACTACGTCTATCCGCTATCGGCAGACGCCTATCCCACAGAACAACGCAAGTTCATCTCACTCGGTACCGACGGCAACTACGAGCATATGATGCGGCGGCCAAATAGCCGCACCTTGATTGTGGTAAGCAGCCCGCAACGCAGCAGTTGGATGCAACTGGCCGGATTATCGTTTATCTTCCTCGTATTCCTGCTATTTGCCATACTGGCGTTCATCGCACGCTGGCTGGTACTGACGCTCAACAGTAATGATTTCAGCTTGCGGAACCTCCGCTGGAGCTTCCTGATCCTATCCAACAGGATACTGTACAGTACCCGTATCCAGACATTTATGGTGGTGGCAGTGGTAACCACATTGATTGTGGCCGGAATCATCACATTTTTCAGCATAAGCAGCCAGTTCAAGAAGCAGCAGGAAAATGGGGTATTGAAGTATGTGGTGGATATCGCTTCAAGGCTGGAATCTCGTTGGCTCAAGGAGCTTGATCTGAACAGGGGATTATCGGCGGATGAACAATTCAACACCATCGCCGAATCAGTTGCAGCCGACCTCAATCTATATGATACCGATGGGCAGCTGATTTATTCCACGCAACCGCGCATCTATGACCTCCGTCTCCTATCGCGCTACATGCATCCGCGCGCGTGGCTCCATATGGCCCGGCACCAACGATCCGAGTTTTTACAGCACGAGCATATCGGCGGGCTGAATTTCATCGCTGCATATGCCCCCATCAGGAACGATGAATATGAGGCGGTGGCCTTCCTCAGTTTGCCCCATTACAGTTACCGCAACGAATTCGACCAGAATGTCGGTCTACTGCTCAATACCCTCATCAACATCTATGCATTGGTTATCCTGGTACTCGGTCTATTCGCCGTGTTTGTGGCCAACAAGATTACGGCGCCACTCGCGCTGGTACAGCGAAGCCTCGCCAAGACCAGCATCGGCCAGCCGAACGAGCCTATCTTTTGGAAGCGGCACGACGAAATCGGTAGCCTCATCAAGGAATACAACCTGATGATTGTTGCGCTCGAACAAAGTGCGAATACCATTATGCGCTCCGAGCGCGAATCGGCATGGCGTGAAATGGCCAAACAAGTAGCCCACGAAATCAAAAACCCGTTAACGCCATTGAAACTCGGCATCCAGCAGCTGGAACGTTCCTGGAAGGAAAAAGATCCCAGGTTTGAAGAACGTTTCGAGAAATTCAGCGAATCGTTCATCGAGCAGATAGATAGCCTCTCTCTCATCGCATCCGAATTTTCGGAATTCGCCAAAATGCCCGACACACAGCTCAAAGAAGTCGACGTGCTCGATATCTTGGCGAAGGCGGTCGAAGTGTTCCGCAATAACGTGGGCGTGCGGATTGCAATTACAAATGCCTGCGGCGAAAATGCCATCACGATACAGGGCGACCGCGACCAGCTCCTGAGGTCTTTCAATAATCTAATAAAAAACTCCATCGAAGCTGCAATCACCAAGCGACGGTGCCAGATCAATATCGCAATCAGTTATGACGCAGAACGCTATGTGGCGATAGCCATACAAGACAATGGCGAAGGCATCAATCCCGAAGCCAGAGAAAAACTGTTCCAGCCCAATTTCACCACAAAAAGTTCGGGCACGGGATTGGGATTAGCATTCGTCAAACAGGCTGTGGAAGGGATGGGAGGCAGCATCAGGTACGAAACTTTTGTTGGTAGGGGGACAACATTCTACCTGCGCATTCCATCGATAAACACGAAGCAATCGGCAGTCTGAACCAGCTAAGGTTATTTCAATACGACGCTGCTTTGCCCCATGACCGCATTATCCGCATAGAGTAAAATCGTATAGGTCCCTTTCTGGAAACCTCGGTTATCGGCCCACGCCATGGTGTAAGCGGCTCCGTCGTTCTTAAAACCGATCGTTGTTTTATAGGTATACTGCATCTGTCGGCCATCTACCTCAAAAAGTCCGTAGTCATCCGCAATCCGCAGGTTGCCACTGGGGTCAATTACGCGCATATATACATCGTGGTCACCGATTTCAGCAAGTGGGTTATCTGCCAGCGTGAAATCAATACGGAATTTATCTACCCTTTTCGCTCTCGATTCCACACTTTCCCTATCATTACTCCGTTGCCGTATGCCATTGATGGATATACTCGAGACCTTGATGGCCGAAGCCAGTTTCACCATTCCAACCAAATCGGTGTGCTGTGCCTCCAGCTCGGCCAATCGATCGGAAGATGTTGAGATTTCTTCCTTTAGCTCGTCGCGCTCAGACATCAGCTGTGCATTCCGATTACGGAGGAGTTCAACTTCATGCATGTAACTTGATACCTGATGCTTCAATTGGTTGATTTCCTGCTGTGCCTTGCCCAACTGCTCACGGGTAAGGTTGCTCTTGGCCAGTTCCGAACGCAAGGCAGCAATCGTAGACCGTACACTATCCTGTGCACTTTTCAGTGCGGCGTTGAGTTCCATATTATCGTCGGTCAGCCGATCCAGTTCCGCCTCGATACGGTCTATCTCAGCTTCCATACTTACTTTTTCATCCGTGAGCTCGTACACCTTATCGTCACTGCTTTTGTATTTAACGTAAAAATACACATTGGTTGCAAGCAACGCAGCAATCGCTACCACAAAGAAGTAAATCTTCGTGGAATCCTTTCTCGATTCCTCCGGAACGGATTCGGTATCTTTTTCTTGCATCGTATGTATTTCTTGCATGGTTTATAGACCAAAAACCGCCGTTAACACAGCATTACATCATAATGCAAAAATTGTTCCAACATATAAAACGCTATCCAACGGGCTAGAAACCACCGTTGCGGAGGTATTCTTCCTTACGCATCAGCTGGAGATCGGCATGCACCATATCTTTTACCAATCCATCAAGATTATATTTCGGCTTCCAACCAAGTTGGTGTTGGGCTTTGGTCGCATCGCCGATTAGCATATCCACTTCAGTGGGCCTGAAGTAGGTAGGATCCACTTTTACCACGGTTTGCCCAAACTTGATGCCCGCGCCATCGATGCCCAGTGAAGCAAGCCGCGATTCATCAACATCGATAATTACCCCTTTTTCACGCTCCCCTTTTCCACTGAATTCAACCTCGATACCCAATTCAGCAAAACTCAGCCGCACGAAATCGCGCACCGTGGTGGTAATGCCGGTGGCCACCACATAGTCTTCCGGCATGTCCTGCTGCAGCATGAGCCACATCGCCTCCACGTAATCCTTGGCATGGCCCCAATCGCGCTGTGCCGACAGGTTCCCCAGGAAAAGCTTATCCTGCAAACCCAGTGCGATACGGGCAACGGCACGGGTAATCTTCCGCGTTACAAACGTTTCGCCGCGCACCGGACTTTCATGATTAAAAAGGATGCCGTTACAAGCGAACATATTGTAAGCTTCCCGGTAATTCACTGTCATCCAATAAGCGTACAACTTTGCTACTGCATAGGGAGAGCGTGGATAGAAAGGTGTTTTTTCGTTTTGGGGAACCGCCTGGACTAAGCCGTACAGTTCCGAGGTAGAAGCCTGGTAGATCTTCGTTTTGGCAGTTAATCCTAGTAATCTTACCGCCTCCAAAATTCGAAGCGTTCCAAGGCCATCGGCATTGCCGGTGTACTCCGGCGTTTCAAAACTTACCTGAACATGGCTCATTGCTGCCAGGTTATAAATCTCATCCGGCTGCGTTTCCTGAATTATGCGGATAAGGTTGGTTGAAACCGTCAGATCCCCGTAGTGTAATTTTAATTTGACATCTTTTTCATGTTGATCCTGATACAGATGGTCAAT
>NZ_JBMQOC010000085.1:0-5615 GCF_053550995.1 Parapedobacter sp. | reverse complement strand
TTTTTTCCATCGGCTTCCGTCGGTTCGCGGATATCGGAACAGCCGTTCTGGCAGGTGAGTCCGGTAGCATTGTCTAACGTGAAATTCCGAGCTTCATACGGTTCATTGGGTAATGGGAATATAAACCCCTACTCATTTACCGAAAACTTTGCCATTTCGCAATCGGGCCGTATCATCAACGGTGTCCGGCCACAGCGTACCGGACAGCCGGGTGTCGTGCCTGCAGGACTCACCTGGGAAACATCTACCACAGGCAACCTGGGTCTGGAGTTTGCTAGTTTGAACAACAGGCTTCAGTTTGTAGGCGACCTATACCGACGCTGGACCAGCGATATGTTTACCGTGGGGCCTACCTTGCCGGCAGTTTATGGCACTACCGTGCCGAAAGGCAACTATGCCGATTTGGAAACGACCGGATGGGAGGCTTCCGTAACTTGGCGCGACCAGTTTGCGATGGCGGAAAAGCCGTTTACGTACGATGTCCGCGTGACCATGGCTGACTATCGCGCGATCATCACAAAATACAATAACGAACCGAAGAGGCTGACAGATCACTATGTGGGCCAGCGCATCGGCGAAATATGGGGTTACCAAGTAGAGGGGTTATTCCAATCGGAAGAAGAAATTGCCAACTCGCCATCCCAAGCAAATGTACCCAATACCAATACACGAAAGAATTATGTGGGCGATATTAAATTTAGAAACCTAGACGGGGATGATATTATTTACCAGGGTGAAAATACCGTGTATAATCCGGGCGATAAGTCGATTATTGGCAACTCGGAGCCACGCTATACTTACGGAGTCAACCTCAATGGGGATTGGAACGGATTTTTCCTGTCGGCCTTTTTCCAAGGGGTACTGAAACAGGATTACTATCCATCGCCAGAAGCGAGGTTCTGGGGCCAGTATAATAGACCCTATAACCAGTATCCTCGTTGGCAGGAAAATAATATGTTCCGTCCTGAATTAGGTAATTTCGATGCGTACCTGCCGAGATTGGTAGGATATATCGCCCAAGGTACGGGGCGCGCATTGAACGTGCCGAATGATCGTTATCTGCAGAACGCGGCTTATATCCGTTTGCGAAATGTACAAATTGGTTATTCCTTGCCCAAGAAGTTAATTTCTAAATTCCGCGCCAACGACGTGCGACTGTATTTTTCTGCCGAAAACCTGTGGACCTGGTCGCCGATGTATAAGTGGACAAAAGATACCGACGTGACAAATATTTATGGTTCTGACCGTGACCTAAGCGGTGGGTCGAGTGGCGACGGATACAACTATCCGATGCTGAAAACGATATCGATGGGCCTGACTGTTAATTTCTAATCTAGAGAGGACGATAATCATGAAAAAATTTCATTTTATATGGGTGATGGCGAGTATCCTTCCGTTTGCCGCTTGCGATTTGGACGAGATGCCGGTGGATACAGGCACTAATCAAGCCATATTCGGATCGGCCGCGGGGATGGAACTCTACGCCAACTCTTTTTACGACATTTTGCCCGGCACGGATGTAGGTGTGTTTCAAGGTGACGACGTGTCGGATTTGGTCGCTCGCAATGGCGTGGATAACCTGTTGGCCCCGGGGGCATTGAGCCCGATTACCAGCTCCGGCTGGAGTTGGACGGCACTTCGGAATATCAACTATTTTATCGAGAACGCCGAGAAGAGCACGGTGCCGGAAAAAAACCATTACATTGGTATGGCACGGTTCTTCCGGGCATTGTTTTATTTCGAGAAAGTGCAACGCTTCGGCGATGTGCCGTGGATCGATAGGACGATTGATGTGACGGATACTGTTGCCCTTAAAGCACCGCGAACAGATCGTTTCGAAGTAATGGATAACGTCTTGGCTGATTTGGATTACGCGATTGCGAATATTACATTAACAAGCGACCCCTCCTGTACGCGGATTACGCAGAATGTAGCCAGGGCCTACAAGACCCGGATATGTCTGTTTGAGGCATCTGTCAGGAAATACCATACACGCTACGGTATGCAGTCGACAGCCGATACCTGGTTTCAGCATGTGGTAGATGCCGCTAATGCGATTACCGGTTTTACATTACACCAAGCAACGGCATCGGACCGCTCGTACCGGGATTTGTTTATCACCAAGGCTCCTTACGCCGATGAAACCATTTTGGCCGTGGCATTAGACGCTAGCTTGCAGGTGTTCAGCTCTGCAAACCGCAGGTTTATCAGCCCCACTTATGGAAACCGGCCAAGTCTGACCCGCAATTTTGTAAATACTTACTTAAAGCTCGACGGAACTCCTTTTACCGATGATCCGAACTATGCCACCACACCGTTTGCCGAGGAAGTGAAGGACCGCGATCTGCGCTTGAAACAGACCATCCGCCTAGGCGATTACCACCGCACAGAGAACGCGGTACCGGTTGTTGCCCCGCCAAACTTCAACCAGACATTTACCGGCTATCAGCCGATTAAATGGTGCTATGATGAGCGGTTTCCTTATGATGACGAAAGCCGGAATGACAATGCCCACATCATCATGCGGTGGGGCGAGGTGTTGCTGAATAAGGCAGAAGCACTTGCAGAGCTGGGTGCGATGGACAATGCGGAATGGACAGCGACAATTGGTGCATTGCGCCAACGCGCCGGAATCACAGGCTCGACGTTGACGATCATGCCTACAACTGCCGATCCGTACCTGGTGGATTACTATTTAGGGAAGTTTACCAATCCGGTTCTCTTGGAGGTTATGCGCGAGCGTGCCGTTGAGCTTGTATTTGAAGGGCTCCGCCCTGATGACCTCAGGCGGTGGCACATTGGAGAACTTTTCGAAGAGGCCCCCATGAACGGAATTTATGTGTCTGAGTTGGGTGAACATGACCTGAATAGTGATGGCATAATGGACGTATGCTTTTATCAGGGAACCAAGCCTGCCCCTTCGAATTCGACCGTGGCGTTCGTTGACGTGTCTCCCTCTTCAGCAGTGGGCCGGATACAATTGTCAAATGGCACATCAGGTGAAGTTCAATGGAATCCAGGTGAGCGGGAATGGTTGGATAAGAAGTATCTCTACCCTATACCGGAAGCGGATCGGGAACGGAATCCTGCACTGGGGCAGAATCCAGATTGGTAATTTAAGTAACACGAACATGGCAGCTTCCTGAGAAGCTGCCGTTTTAACTATTTATTCATCATGAAACGATATTGGACGCTAATTTGCTGCCTGTTGGCGGCGACAACCTTTGCTCAAGAACCACAGCCTACGAATATTCGCGTAGCTAGCTACAATCTCCGAATGGACACCCCCAAGGATAGCTTGAATGCATGGCCAAATCGAAAGGAAAATGTAAAGGCGCTAATCAAATACCATGATTTCGATATCATTGGCACACAAGAGGGGTTTATTCACCAATTGAAGGATATTCTTGAATTGCCATCATATGAATATGTGGGAAGTGGTCGTGATGACGGTAAACACGGAGGTGAGCATTCGGCCATTTTTTACAAGAAAGACCGTTTCGACGTCGTTGATGCCGGCAACTTTTGGTTGAGCGAGACGCCTGAGACGCCGGGATTGGGTTGGGATGCCACGTGCTGCAATCGCATCTGTTCGTGGGCAAAAATGGTAGATAAAGATAGTAAGAAGGAGTTTTACGTTTTCAATGTCCATTTTGACCATCAGGGAGTGATTGCACGGCGTGAATCTGGCAAATTGATGGTCGCGAAAATCACGGAAATCGCAAAGGGTGCACCAGTTATCTGCACAGGCGATTTTAATTCAACACCAGAAACCGAACAGATTCAGGGGATGGCGACTATATTGAACGATGCTTACAGGGTGACCCAAGAGCCGCCTTACGGACCTGTAGGGACCACCAATTCGTTTCGGTTTACCGCCCCCATGAAACGGCGTATCGACTACGTGTTTGTAAGTAATCACTTCAATGTTTCAAAGTATGCCGTATTGACAGATGCACAGGACCAGCGATACCCATCGGACCACTTGCCTGTAGTTGTTGATATCTATTTTGCCGAATAATTTATTTGCCTCCTTTAACCTGATATGAAAAGATAAATTTTCGTCATTACCACCATTTGGTAACCCGGCGCAATCCGTGTTTAAACAGGCACAGGTCAACCGTGGCGGTATCCAAATGGGAATTCGACCCGGAAGATAGCCTTCGTTAAATGGGTAGGGGTACTTCGGACGCGTTCGACCAGAATGGGGGGTTATGCGAATTAGGTGAATTACGCAAACCTTTGCGTTTGTCCGCCTTGTTAGTTCGTTTAAATAGTCGTTGTATTGCAGTACCAATTGTGGGAAGCCAGATGATAATATCGCCACATATCCTGTTTAATGATTGTTATGGCAAATATGCCATTGCTGCAATCAACGTCTTTACATTGGAACAGGTGCTGGGGGTGTTTCGGGCGGCCCATAAAAGCAGGGCGCCGGTCATTATCCAAACCACGCCCGTGGCGCGCGACTACGCTACCCCCCAGGTATTGACGGCGATGGTGGCGGCGGCGGCACGCGTATACCCCGAGGTGGTATTCGCACTCCATTTGGATCATGGTAATGAGCAGCATATTGGGGAGGCCGTGGGTAGCGGGCGTTATAGTCCGGTGATGATTGATGCCTCGCACGACCCGTTGGAACAGAATATCAGCCGCACGCGTGAAGTGGTTTCATTGGCACACGGAAAGAACGTGTTTGTCGAGGCCGAGTTGGGGGTGTTGAGCGGAATCGAAGACCATCTGCAGGTATCGGCATCCGAATCAAAATATACCGGACCCGATGAGGCTGCTTATTTTGTGAAAAGTGCAGGATGCGACAGCTTGGCTGTTGCCGTTGGAACCAGCCATGGAGCTTACAAGTTTTCAGGCGATGAGGGGATACAGTTCGGCATCCTACGGGCTATCCAGCAACGATTGCCCGGCTTCCCGCTTGTCTTGCACGGCGGTTCTTCGGTAAACGCGGATGAGTTGGCAAGGATTAACGCGGCAGGTGGGCAGATGCAAAGGGGAGCGCGTGGCGTATCGGATGAGGAACTTTCACAGGCTACGGCTTACGGTATCTGCAAGGTTAACGTCGCCACCGACCTACGGGTGCTGTGGGCACGGGTGCACCGGGAGTTTTTTGCAGACCACCCCGACCGATTCGACCCCGTTGAACCGGGAAGGGTGTATGTGGAAGCATTAGAAAAGCTTTGCACGGAAAAATTTGAAAAATTGGGGGCAGCGGGGAAAGCGGATGCTTTCCTGAGGTAAATGCCTCTCGGATGATAAAAAGAGCCTATTAAAATGAAACAGGATCAACAATGCAGGCTTTTGGCCAAGGCGAGTGACGCCGCCACCGTTTACCAGCACATCAGCAAGGAAGACGGTGGATGGCAATACCTCCATTTTGCTGCCCGGACGATGCCGCGCGGCGAGGTATGGCGGGGCCATACCGGACACAATGAGTACGCCATTATCCTGTTGGGCGGCAACTACCGGGTGGATACTGACAAAGGGAACTGGCAGACCATGAACGGGAGAAAGGATGTTTTCTCGGGTATGGCCCATTCGCTTTACCTACCACGCCACACGTCGTTTGAGTTGGCTGCCGAGAGTGATGTGCTGGACATCGC
>NZ_JBMQOC010000084.1:0-16329 GCF_053550995.1 Parapedobacter sp. | reverse complement strand
TCCCGAGGTAAGACCGGCCTTGGCGCAGTTGGACGTGCAGGCCGTGATGGGGCGTTGCAGCAACGTGGGGGTAAGTACAAACGAGCGGAACCCAGCCCTAGGGCCGGCCAACAGCGCAGGCGGTCTAGGGTTCGCGACTTCGCACCGGCGCGCAGCCGGAACGACAACTGCGGCACAGCCGGAGCACCTTGGTTACTTGGGTGCGTCCAAGTAACATGCCCGGCCGGCATAGAGGCCGGAAAGCCTTGCGGGCAAAGGCAAAAAAGCATCCCGCGCAGCGAGCCATACTAAATAAAACCTTCGTTTCCTACATACGGCCGCTCTGTAAACGACTATACGGGGCGAGGAAACATACTGAATAATTTGTACATTAGCGGTTGAATCCCAATAAGATTCCAAAACAACAGTTATATGGCCAGGTTTTCGATACGCACCACGCTTCTATTCGCTGCTTCCCTCTTTTCCGCTATTGCGGATGCGCAAGTAACGCCGACACAGCAGAAACCCAATGTCGTCATTATTTTCACCGATGACCAAGGCTACCAAGATGTCGGTGTGTTCGGTTCGCCCGATATCCAAACGCCCCATCTCGACCAAATGGCCGCCGAAGGGGTACAGTTTACCAATTTCCATGCGGCGCAAGCGGTCTGCTCCGCGTCCCGTACGGCACTGCTCACGGGGTGCTATCCCAATCGGTTGGGCATCCATGGCGCGCTCGACCATACCGCCGAACATGGCCTTCATCCCGACGAAATGACCATCGCCGACATGCTCAAGCCGTTGGGCTACCATACCGCCGCCATCGGCAAATGGCACCTCGGCCACCACACGGCGTTCCTCCCCACCCGGCAGGGATTCGATGAGTTTTTCGGTCTTCCGTACTCCAACGACATGTGGCCGCACCATCCCGAGAGTAAAAACTATTATCCACCATTACCCCTATATCAAAACGAACAGGTTATCGATACGGTAGACGACCAGGACCTACTCACGACACAATATACCGAGCGGGCGGTCGATTTCATCACGAGGCATAAAGATCAACCGTTTTTCCTATACTTGGCCCACAGTATGCCGCACGTGCCCTTGGCCGTGTCCGATAAGTTCAAGGGTAAATCGGAAAGAGGACTGTATGGCGATGTCATCATGGAAATCGACTGGTCTGTAGGTCAGATTTTGCAAACCCTTGAAGAATATGGACTCGATGAGCGTACGTTGGTCATCTTCGCCTCCGATAATGGGCCATGGCTTTCTTATGGTGGGCACAGTGGCGAGGCGCTTCCACTTCGCGAGGGGAAGGGTACGTCGTGGGAAGGCGGCATCCGCGTGCCCTGCATCATGCGCTGGCCCGGTAAGCTGCCGGCCGGCAAAGTACAGGCTGAACCGGCCATGACCATCGACGTGTTGCCCACCATTGCCTGGATAACGGGCGCGGAGCTTCCCCGGCGTCACATCGATGGGCTCGATATCTGGCAACTCATGCAGGTGGCAGACGGCGCAAAATCGCCGCATGAGGCGTATTATATTTATTACAACCGAAATGAACTCCAGGCAATCATCATGGGCGAGTGGAAGCTGTACCTGCCACATACGTACCGCACCATCAAGCCCGGCCAGGCCCACCGCGACGACGGTATCCCAATCAAGTATGAACGGGCCAGCGTAGCAGCCCCGGAGCTCTACCACCTTGCCAACGATATCGGTGAGACCACCGATGTGGCGGCCGAACATCCACGTGTGGTCGCAACGATGCTCCGATTGGCAGAGAATGCGCGAGCGGATATGGGCGACGCGCTCACCGGCGTAGCGGGCGAGAACCTGCGCGAGCCGGGCCGTATCGATGCACCGCAATAATCCCATCCGTTCACTTAAAATAAGTACCCGATGAACTCGATGAAAACCATGACGACCAAACCACTGGCCCTATTGGCCGCCGCCGGCATTGCCTGGTCATGTGCCTCGACAGTCGCAATGGACCCTAAAACGGAGACCCCATACTTCCACGACGTCACCGCTACCCATGTGCCGCACGATCCCGAGGCCCATATCCTGGAAGTGGCCTTCGCCGATGTGGATGGCGATGGTGACCTGGACGTGATTGCCGCCCTCGAAGCGGATGAAAACCGATTGTATATAAACGACGGGAAAGGGGTGCTCAGTTGGAAGCAGGGAGTATTCAAAGCAGCCAAGTACGATACCGAGCATGTGCGCGCGGTAGATTTCGACGGCGACGGCCATATCGATGTGGTGTTCGTGGCCGAAGATGACCAAACCCACGAGTATTACCTTGGCAGTGGCGACGGCACTTTCCGCGATGTTAGCGACCGCCTACTGGGCATGAGCGAAGGCAATGGCCTTGATGTGGGCGATGTGGATGGCGATGGCAGGGCCGATATCGTGGTGGGCAACTCGGGAAGCGAAGGCCAAGATTTCCTTTGGCTGAACGATCACGAACGCCCGGGGTACTTTATAGACCGTACTGCCGAGAACCTGCCGCAGGTTAATGACGCTACCCAAAGCATCAAACTGGCCGATCTCAATGGCGACGGCCACCTTGATATGGTGGTGGGCAATGAGATACCACCCAACCGCCTGCTCATCAACGATGGCACCGGCAAGTTTACCGAGCATGCAGACCGGCTCGAATTGCCCGAGCCTTTGGAAACGCGTGAAGCATTGGTGTTTGATGTGGATGGCAATGCCGATCCGGATATCGTCTTCGCCAATATCACCAGCAATGGAGGGAAGTGGGACAAAAACCCGGTTGCCCGTATCCTTATCAATGACGGCCAGGGCCAGTTTGCCGATGAAACGGCGCAGCGGATGCCCGCATATAAATTCTCTACCTATTCAGCACGCGAACTGGATTTCGACCACGATGGCCATCTTGACCTGCTGCTCAGCGCTGTGGCGATACCGGGCTTCTCCGAAGCCCCTCTGCGTGCCTATCGCAACGATGGGACAGGCCACTTCACCGATGTAACCGAAACGGTGATCCCGCCGTCCGTGGTTGGACGCAACTGGAACATCACCGTGGGAGATCTCAATGGCGATGGCATCGCGGACGCATTCGTGGGTGGATGGGGCTCACAAGGGCGTTTGCTTTTGGGGAAAGCACCGTAAGCAACCAGAAGAAAGTCGTGATTAGAGGAGGGTTCAAAAAAAAGGTCTCCAAACGGGGAGAATGGAAACCTTTTAAACTAACCAATTATAAACCTAAATTATGAGCTGCAAATATAGCAGTTTCGGCGCCTTGCTTTCGCTGCTTTAACAATTTTTAACGATTATTTTACAATGCGTAGGGATTGCCGACGACCGCATCTGCCGGTCGATACCGGAAACCGAAGCGGTGCCCGCCTAGTTAAACATCAAATAAATATACTAAATAAATTAGTATATTTGTGCAATGGATACGATACAAAACCCCGAATATTTCAAAGGAAGGGGTGCCCAGGTCAATACGCACAATAAATTCGCTGCGCAGCGCTACGTTGCCGAGCACATCGAGGGGTTGGATGAGGAGTTCCTCGAAAATTCCAACACGCAGCTTATCGAAGAACACCCTAAGAAGATTATCAGCGTTAATGACAGCCCCGATCTACGCATGGGGTATTCCCTCAATCCGTACCAGGGATGCGAGCACGGCTGCATCTACTGCTATGCCCGCAACGCGCACGAATATTGGGGTTATAGTGCGGGGCTTGATTTCGAGCGAAAAATCATCGTCAAACGCAATGCGGCCGATGTACTTGAACGGCAGTTCAACGCCCGCGGATATCAGCCGCAGCCGATCATGCTGTCAGGCAACACCGACTGTTACCAGCCGATCGAGCGCAAACTCGGTATCACGCGGGCCATCCTGCAGGTGATGCTACGCTACCGGCACCCTGTCTCTATCATCAGCAAAAATAACCTTATCCTGCGCGACCTGGATATCCTCTCCCCGCTGGCTTGCCTCGGGTTGGTCCATGTCGCCATTTCCCTCAACTCGCTGGATGAATCGCTGCGGCAAAAGATGGAGCCGCGCACCGTTACCGCGAAGGGCCGGCTCCAGGTCATCAAGCGTCTCAGTGATGCCGGCATACCCGTAATGGTGATGTGTGCTCCCATCATCCCCGGCCTCAACAGCGATGAGGTGCCGCGCGTCATCGAGGCAGCTGCGCACCACGGTGCGCGCGGGGCCGGGTATACGATTGTTCGCCTCAACGGCGCCATCGGCGAACTGTTTACCGATTGGGTATACAAGGCATATCCCGACCGGGCGGACAAAGTGCTCCATGGCATCGCCGCTTGCCATGGCGGAAAGCTCAACGATAGCCGCTGGGGTACCCGCATGAAGGGCGAAGGGCATGAGGCCGAAAGCATAAGGCAGTTATTCAAGCTCAGCGTCCGGCAATACCTCGGCAACCGCAGCCTGCCCCCACTGCGCTTGGATTTGTTCGCCCCAAAAGGCGGAAAGCAGCTCGATTTATTTTGAGTGCACCCTTTTTTTCTTACTTTCGGCAGTTGAAGATCATAGGATGAAAGAATATCTGATACAGACCCCGGTAGCCAGCATCATTTTTGCCTTTACCATCGTCACCAGCCTCTACACCTTTTCAAACCACCATCTTTTCGGGCGGTTCATGCTCCATCCGCACAGCGTCAGCCGCGGACGCCATCTCCACACCCTTATCACCAGCGGGCTTATCCACCGCGATTGGGGGCATCTGTTGTTCAATATGCTCACGTTCTATTTCTTCGGTTTCGCCCTCGAATCGATATTGGTCGGCCTGAGCCCCTGGGGTCACCTTCATTTCGCCCTGCTGTATGGTTTGGGCTTGGTGTTGAGCGATGTGCGTACCGTATTCAAGGAGCGCGACAACCCCAACTACTACAGCCTTGGGGCGTCGGGTGCCATCAGTGCCGTCTTGTTCAGCTTTATCCTGTTCCAGCCAAAAACCATGCTGGGTATCTTCTTCATCATCCCCATGCCTGCCTGGCTGTTTGGTTTTCTCTATTTGGGCTATTGCGTGTGGGCATCGCGCAATGCCCGCGACGGTATCAACCACGATGCGCACTTTTACGGCGCGGTATTCGGCTTGGTGTTCACGATCCTGCTATACCCGAACATCATATCCTATTTTATCGAGCAGTTTGCGTAAAGGCATTGAAGGCCTTAGTGTTTCTGTAACACCGTTTTAGTGTCTTGTAAATCAATGTGTTGTATACGATTCGTTAAAATAAAGCGCCAAATATGGGCGGTCAATATTGATTTTATGCGATTAATATTTACATTAGCGGCGGTTATAGACTTAATTGAATAGGAAGCATAATGAACACCTTAGCAACATCAGATTATATTGTTTTTCTCTGCTATTTCGTTATTATCGCGGGTTACGGCCTTTGGATTTACTACCGTAAGAAGTCCAAAGAACTCAACACCAAAGACTATTTTCTCGCTGAGGGATCGCTAACGTGGTGGGCGATAGGAGCTTCGTTGATTGCGTCCAATATTTCTGCCGAGCAGTTCATCGGCATGAGTGGCGATGGTTTCAAGCTGGGATTGGCCATCGCGGCCTACGAGTGGCTCGCCGCCGCCACGCTGATCATCGTGGCTGTATTTTTCATACCGGTATACCTCAAGAATAAGATTTATACCATGCCGCAGTTCCTCAACCAGCGGTACAACGGTACGGTGAGCACCATCATGGCCGTGTTCTGGCTGTTGCTCTATATCGTGGTCAATCTTACCTCCATCCTATTCCTGGGGGCGTTGGCGGTGTCGGCCATATCCGGTATCAACTTCACCGTTTGTATGTATGGTATTGCCATCTTCGCCATTTTCATCACGCTGGGTGGCATGAAGGTCATTGGCTATACCGATGTGATCCAGGTACTGGTACTCATACTCGGCGGCCTTGCCACCACTTACCTCGCACTGGATATGGTTGCCGACCATTTCGGTGGCAGCGGCGTGTTGAGCGGCTTGAGCCTGTTGCATGAAAATGCGCCGTCGCACTTCGATATGATTTTCGACAAAACCCAAGAACACTACATCAGCCTTCCGGGATTGTCGGTGCTTATCGGCGGTATGTGGATCGTAAACCTCAATTACTGGGGTTGTAACCAGTACATCACCCAGCGGGCCTTAGGTGCCGACCTCAAGACGGCGCGTACCGGCATCCTGTTCGCGGCCTTTTTGAAAATGCTGATGCCCATCATCGTAGTGCTGCCGGGCATTGCCGCTTATGTCCTTTATAAAGAAGGCCTCTTCCAACAGGAGATGCTCGACGCCGGCGCGGTCCGTCCGGATAAGGCGTACCCGGTATTGCTCAATCTCCTTCCGGTAGGCTTAAAGGGGTTGGCATTTGCGGCACTCACAGCCGCGGTGGTCGCGTCGCTAGCCGGCAAATCCAACAGTATTGCTACCATTTTCACGTTAGATATCTATAAGAAGATTTTTAACAAGGAGGCCAGTGAAGGGCAATTGGTCAATATCGGCAAAGTCACCATTATCATCACGATGATCCTGGCCGTTATCATCGCTCCACATCTGGGTATCGAAAAGGGTGGCTTCCAGTATATCCAAGAATACACCGGTTTTGTTTCACCCGGCATCTTCGCCATGTTTATCCTCGGGTTCTTCTGGAAGAAAGCTACCTCCAATGCAGCATTGTTTGCCACCATTGGCGGTTTTGCCCTTTCGGTGGTATTGAAATTCCTGCCGGAATGGACAGACCTCTCCGCGCTCTATTCCGTTGGCCTGGCCGTACCCAATGCCGCCGGCATCTACGAAATTCCATTTATCGACCGCATGGGTATTGTATTCGTGTTCTGTATCTTGGGCATGTTGCTCATCAGTATCGTAGAGAATAAAAGCGGTGTGGTGCCCAAAGGGCTGGAAGTGGATCGTGGTATGTTCAAAGTACACCCCGGTTTCCTCGCGGGCACCGTCATCATCATTGGCTTGCTGGTGGCTATCTACACCATATTCTGGTAGGTCGCGGCCACCCAAGCGACCAGGAAGAGGTAGGTGGTATATTTACCGGTATGCGCACGGATGTAATTGCGTATAAAATGCGATGCTTTCACAATCTGGTCCTTGACGGTATTTTTAGAAAGGGTCAATTGCTCCGCGATTTCATCGTGCGTCATCCCTTCATCGCGACTCATCGTATAAACCAGCTGCCGCTGGGGCGGTAACATCGTTATGGCTTCCTTGTAAAGGCCCAACAGCTCATCGTGTAAATACCGATCCTCTGTCTCGTTGCGCTGGGCCGGCTGCCGGTAAAATACGTACTCGCGCATCTGCCGGTCGCAGGCAGCCCGCTTCAGTTGGCTAAAAATGGTGTTACGGGCTGTTCGGTAAATGTAAGCTTTGATACCTTGGCTGGGGTCAAGCGATTGCCGATGTGACCATACCTTTGCAAATACTTCCTGCACCATATCTTCTGCCAATGCAGCCGACCTGAAATAATGGAACGCATAGCCATATACTTCTTGATGGAGCTGGTCGAAGCACACCTTGAACGCCTCGGCGTCGCCTGCGGCAATACGTTGGGTTATGGTATTCCAATCTGTCATCGTGGGTTCCTGTGTCATGCACGGGCAAAGATCCTGTCTGCTCGTTTCTTTTTGATTAGCTTATTGTTAAACCAGGAATTGTATGCGATGTATGTGTGTGCAACAGCTTATATATCAGTTTTGTGGGACAATGATAACGATATAAAAATGAATAGCAAAAGAAATGTTACACGCAATCGGTTGCGCAAAAAATCAAGAAAAAAAGCCGCGGGCGCATCGTCCCTTCGAGCGCTTTATCGGTATTATCTCTAAAAGCAAGGCACAACTGCCAGACAAAGCGATGAGGGAACTATTCAGTAAAATGCTACAGGGTGCGTGTACCAAGGCCGAAATCGAGCAGATCATCACTTATTTGCAGAGCGAAGGGGTAGATGGGGACATACCCGGCATCGAAGAGGTGCGGGCACTGCTGGGTGCGGGCGAGCGGATGGATACCCAATCGGCATCGCGGATATTCCAAGCGATCATGGATGGCAAACAGACTGAAGCACATTCATCCAAACCCATTCGCTTTATCCGGAAGCCGTCCTTCCTGGTGGCTGCGAGCATGGCCATGGTCCTCACCATTGCTGGCGCACTGTATTTGCATCAACCCAAGGCGACGGCCCGTACCGCTTACGGGCAGATAGACAGCCTGAGGCTAGCCGATGGTACGCTGGTCGTCCTCAACGCGAATACGGAAGTACACTGGCCCAAGGATTTTATGGGGGGGGCTAAGCGGGAGATATGGATCGATGGGGAAGCTTTCTTTTCGGTAGCCCATGTGGCAGAAAAGCCGTTCATCGTCCACACATCGGGGGGCATGGACGTTACCGTGCTCGGTACCGCATTTAACCTAAATGCGCGTGGGGCGGAAGCCCGTGTGGTACTGAGCAAAGGCCGCATAAAGGCCACCTACAAAGATGATGAACAGTTCCTCCTCCCCGGCGAAATGCTGTCGCTGGCCGGCGGCGACCAGCGGCTGCAAAAGGGCACAACGGATACCTTATACCACGCCTCTTGGCGGCATCACCTGCTCGCCTTCAAAAACGAGCCGCTTGCGCAAGTAGCCAAAACCATCCACGACCGTTATGGACTGCAGGTCCAATTTGAAGACCCGGCCCTGCGATCCCTGCGGTTTACCGGCTCGGTGCCGGCCAACGATCTCCCATTGGCACTCCGCATGATTGCGATGGCATTTCAACTGGATATCCAGCAAGGGAGCAATACCATTCTGATTCAAACAAATGAGCAACAATAAATAAGTAACCGTTATGAAAGTAAATGTACGTATCCGGAAACTATTGGCCATCCCGGTCCTGTTAGGGGCAATGGGGAACGCTACGGCCGCGCAACAGGCTGCGCTGGCCTTCCGAAGCACGGTGTCTGAGGTAAGGACCGTGTATTTCAAGGATTTCTTTATCGACCTTGAGCAGCGATTCAATGTGCGTATCAACTACGATGCCCAACGCATTGGCTTGGCTACCGTTGAAGCACCAGCCATCGACAACCTTTCCAAAGGTAGCCTCACCACCCTGCTCAACCGGCTCCTGTTGCCGCACGAATTGGAAGCCGAAAAGGTCAATGAGCAATTTTACGTGGTTAAACCCAAGGGCACCGAAGCCAAAACCGCAAATGCTACCCGTTCCACCCGTCGGATGGCGCCATTGGCCGCTGCCCAACGTACCGTTTCGGGCGTCATCACCGACGCTACCGACGGTACACCCTTATCCGGCGTTACCGTGCGGGTGCGCGGTGGCTCAACGAGTATAAGCAGCTCAGATGATGGCCGCTTCACCCTCCGCGGCGTTGCCGACGACGACGTGCTCGTATTTAGTTCGCTAGGCTACCGTACCCTGGAAGAACCGGTTTCGGGCCGTAGCAACCTGACGGTGCAGCTTGCGCGGCTGGAAGATGTGCTGGAGGAGGTCGTGGTGACCGCCCTCGGCATCCGGCGTGAAGAAAAGGCACTGGGATATTCGGTGCAACGGCTCAGTGGCGATGCGGTACAGAAAGTAAAGGGCGTCGATGTGGCCACGGCCCTGACCGGCAAAGTGGCCGGCCTCTGGATACAGAACAGCACCGAGTTCGACGAGTCGCCCGACATCCGCCTGCGCGGCGGCAGCAGCAACCCTTTGCTGGTGGTGGACGGGGTGCCCTATGGCAACTTGGGTCTCCGGGAAATCGCCCCGGATGATATCGAGAGCATCGACGTGCTCAAAGGCGCCACCGCATCGGCGCTGTATGGTGTGCGCGGTGGCGGCGGAGCCATCATCGTTACCACCAAAAGCGGAGGCAACGGCATCAGCGTAAACAGCAACAACATGTTCTTTGCCGGTTACCTTGCCCTCCCCGAAGTACAGACTTCCTACAGTGCCGGGTTAGGGGGCGATTACAATTCCATCGACTACGTTTGGGGCAATAAGCTCGATGCCGGTATCATGGAAGAACAATGGAACCCCGAAACCAAACAGATGGAAGTGATGGAACTCACCTCCCGCGGTAAAAACAACCTCCAGAACTTCCTCGAACCGGGTATCATCACCAACAACAACATCAGCTTCTCCCGTTCGGGCGACATCGGGTCGATCCGGGCCTCGCTCAACCATGTCTATAACAAAGGGCAATACCCCAACCTCCAGCTCAACAGGCTCAACGCAAACGTATCCGGCCGATTGAAAATCGGCGAAAAGTTCGAACTGCAAAGTGCGATGGGCTACAACCGCAGCATGACGCCGCAGGTTACCGGTGCCGGCTACGGCGACCAGGGGTTTATCTACCAATTGCTCATGTGGACGGGCCCCGAGTACGATGTTACCAAGTTCCGCGACTACTGGGTGGTTCCCGACAAGCAGCAAAACTGGCACTACAAGGCGTGGTATGACAATCCATACCTCATTGCTTACGAAAAGCTGTATGGCCGCGAAAACAACATGGCCAACGTGAACCTCACGTCGCACTACAAACCATTCAAGGGCGCCAAGGTAACCGCTCGTGTGGGTTACGACTTCTATTCCAATGAAAATACCCGCCGAAACCCGCCGGGGATATATTCCACCCGGGGATGGCACGCCAACGGCATGTACAGCCAAGATCAATACCGGGGTTATAGCGTCAATACCGATCTGCTTTTCAACTACGCCAAGAAGAAAGTGGTCCCCAACTTCGATATCGACCTGACCGCTGGGGCTTCCATGTACAAGTGGGAAGACCAACGATTGTATGCCAGCACCCGCAGCGGCATCGTAGTGCCGGGTGTCTACTCCCTCAACAATTCGGTCGAGCGGCCCGATGTAAGTACATTCCGCAACCATAAGCAGGTCAACAGTCTCCTCGGCTTGGCTTCCTTTGCTTGGAAAGATGCCATCTTCCTCGATATCACCGGCCGGAACGACTGGAGCTCCACGCTTGATGCTTCCACCCGTTCCTATTTCTACCCTTCCATCGCAGGCAGTTTGCTGCTTGGCGAATTTTTCCGTCTGCCGAACGGGTTGGATATGTGGAAGCTGCGTGGGTCGTGGACGGTCTCCAAAAGCGACCTAGGGGTCTATGCCACCAACGTCAATTATAATATCAGCCAAGGGGCATGGAACGGCCTCAATACCGCTACCTACCCATCCGGTCTTAACACCGCCGTCATCAAACCGGAAACCAACCGCACGTGGGAAGTGGGCACCGTGGTGAACATCCTGGCCAATCGGTTGGTACTGGACATGGCATATTATAATGTATACAATTACAACCGACAGATTTCGTCGACCATCCCCGAATCATCGGGCTTCACCACCACCCTCATCAATACCAATGAAACCCGGGTGCGCCGGGGCGTGGAACTGACCCTCAATGCCGGTGTCGTGAAACGCGACGATTTCGCCTGGGATGCAGCCATCAACTGGGCCACCACCCACCAATACTATAAAACACTGGATCCGATCTACTCGCCCGATAACCTGTGGACCGAAGCCGGCGGACGGGTAGATAACTATACCATCACCGACTGGCTGCGTACACCAGATGGCCAGGTAGTCCACAGCAGTGGTGGCCTGCCCATCCGTTCCGAATATGCTTCTGCCATTGGCTACAGCGATCCGAAGTTTATCTGGGGCTTTTCCAACTCGTTTACCTATAAGGACTTCGATCTCCAGCTGAGCTTTGACGGCCGTGTGGGGGGCATTCTCTACAACTACAGCGCCTACAAGATGTGGGATACGGGCTCGCACCCCGATAGCGATAACCAATGGCGTTATGACGAGGTCGTCAATGGCAATACTTCCTATGTCGGCAACGGCGTACAAATCGTGTCGGGATCGGCCACGTACGATCAGTACGGCCGAATCACGGAAGATACACGGGTGTTCGCGCCAAACGAGACGCCAGCCTCGTACGAGACCTATGCCCGCCGGTATGGCGACGGACGCTTCGGTGCTACCGACCCTACCTTCATCAAAATCCGCGAAATCGCCCTCGGCTATACGATCCCGCGCCATGTCACCGAACGTTGGGGCATGACCCGCGCCCGCATCTCGCTCACCGCACAGAATGTATTCCTGTGGACCAAGGATTTCCGGTTCGCCGATCCCGACTGGAATTCAGACAGCGACCTCACATCGCCCTCCCAGCGATTTATCGGACTTAACCTCAGTTTTCACCTCGGCCGTGCCGAACAATCAAAATAACCAGCCATGAGAACGAAACATATCAGAACCATCGCATACACCGCATTGCTGCTCATCGTCAGCTCATGTTCGCATTTCGACGAGCTGAATGTCGACCCTGACGGATCTACCATCGCCACTCCGCAGATGCTCACAACGCGCCTCATCCTAGACATCACCAGAAATGACATCAGCAGCCAGAAAGCGTTCATGAGTAACTTCATGCGCGATAAATATATCCTCTGGAGCGAGTTCGCACAGGGCGAACAGTACAATAATGTGGGCCGGGCCAGCTTTGGCAACTACGGCCGGCTTATCGACGTCGAAAAAATGATAACCTTTACCGAAGGAATCGATGAAGGCCTGGCCAACTCCTACCGTGCCTTCGGGCATTTCATCCGTGCCTACACGTTTTTCAATGCCACCATGGCCGTGGGCGATATCCCCTATAGCGAAGCGCTCAAGGGCGAAAGCGAAGGGAACATCAAACCCAAGTACGACACCCAGAAAGCCGTGTTCATCGGTATCCTTGACGAGCTGGATGAGGCCAACCGGCTGTTTGCGCAAGGCGCTGCCTTCGAGGGCGACATCATCTACGGTGGCGACCCCGCCAAGTGGCAGAAAATGGTCAACTCTTTCACCCTGAAGGTGCTGATCAACCTGCACCGCAAGACGGGCGACGGCGACCTCCGCGTCATCGAAAGGTTTACCGATATCGTCGCTAACCGGCCCATCTTCGAGAGCAATGCCGATAATTTCCAATTGGTGTATTCCGACCAGGAAAACCAGCGCTACCCCTTCCACAAGCTGGGCAACCAATTCGTCATCTATCCCATGGTGTCCGATGTGCTCATCGAACCGTTGAAGGCACTGAACGATTACCGCCTCTTTTACTACGCATCGCCATCGACGGTGCAGCTGGATGAGGGCCATTCGGTGTCGGATTTCGAGGCCTACAAAGGCACTGACCCCGCCATCGTCTATGCCGACCTCAGTGCCATACACAGTTCGGGCGACTATTCCGGGGTGAATGCCCGCTATACCGAGCTGGCCGACGCTGAACCGGTATTCCTATTGAGCCACGCGCAAGTGCAGTTTGTCCTCGCGGAGGCGGCCATACGGGGTTGGATAGGCGGAGACGCACAAACCTATTATGCCGAAGGGATACAAAGCGCCATGCGGTTTGTGGCCAGCCATACGCCCAACGACCCGTCGTTCCACCACAACCGCATCATGGACGAAGCATACATCGCGGCCTACGCCGCATCGGCGGCCGTAAAGCTGGCCGGCACCACCGCGGCCCAACTCGAACAGGTCATCACCCAAAAATACATTTCGTTATTCCTGCAATCGCCGCTTACCGCATTCTTCGAAAACCGGCGGACCGGATATCCGCAGTTTCCAATCAACCCCGCCTCGAACGAGAACGTGCCCGGCGACAAGCTGCCTGTGCGGTGGATGTATCCTAGCGACGAAATCAACTACAACGGCGAGAACGTTACCGAAGCCATCGAGCGGCAATACAACGGTAACGACAACGTGAACGAGTTGATGTGGCTGCTCAAGGATTGACGGCATAACGTTTCGTAAATGGCCGCGCGGCATTACGGGAAAAAGTAATAATTTGTACATTAGCCGTTGGTTGTGACAAACAATTAATAAGCCATGTACAAATTATTACTTTCCGTTGCCTTCGTCGGTCTGCAGTTCGCCTGTGCACAAACGGCAAGCCGCCATCAGCGCCCCAACATCGTATTGATATTGGCCGATGACATGGGGTTCTCCGATATCGGGTGCTATGGGGGCGAGGTACAGACACCGAACATCGACGCGTTGGCGCACCACGGCATCCGGTATAAACAGTTCTACAACGCGGCCAGGTGCTGTCCCACGCGTGCGGCCTTGATGAGTGGGATTTACCCGCACCAAGCCGGTATGGGCTGGATGGCCGCAGCAGATCTCGGTACGCCTGCTTACCAAGGGAACCTGAATAACCATGCGGTAACCATTGCCGAAGTGTTGCAGACTGCCGGGTACCGCACCTACATGACGGGCAAATGGCATTTGACCAACGAGCGGAAAATCGATGGGATGGTAACGGACAACTGGCCTCGGCAGCGGGGGTTCGACCGCTACTTCGGCATTATCCCCGGTGGGGCGAATTACTTTACACCGATGGTGTATAGCGGAAACCGACGGTACAGGGCACCCGACGGTTTTTACCTTACCGATGCCATCAGCGACACGACCGTCCGCTACATGGAAGAACACTTCGACAGCCACCCCGACGATCCGCTGTTCATGTACGTGGCTTATACGGCTCCCCACTGGCCGTTGCATGCGCTCCAAGAAGAAATCGACAAATACAAAGATACCTATCTGGCGGGCTGGGACACCTTACGGCAGCAGCGTTTCCATAGGCAGCAGCGAATGGGTCTGTTTCCCGGGCATGCGGTGATGTCACCGCGCGATGCCGCCGTTGCCGCGTGGGACCAACTCCCCCCGGCCAAGCAGCAGGAAATGGCGATGCGCATGGCCATTTACGCGGCGCAGATCGATATCATGGACCAAGGCATCGGCCGTATCATAGACGAGCTGCGGGGGCGGGGCCAGCTCGATAACACGCTGATTTTCTTCCTCAGCGATAACGGAGCCTGTGCCGAATTCATCAGCAGTGGTAAGCGTAAGGCGGTAGATGGGAAGGAAGATACATTTGAAAGCTACCGCATAAACTGGGCAAACCTCAGCAGTACCCCCTTCAAAGCTTACAAACACTTCACGTACGAAGGCGGTATCGCCACCCCCTTGGTGGTCCATTGGCCCGACGGCATCGATGGCGCCCTCCAGAATACCTTCGTAAGCCAATACGGGCATTTAACCGATATCATGGCTACCTGCATCGACGTATCGGGCGCCAGTTACCCGACAACCCTGCATGGCGATACCATCTACCCCATGGTGGGCAAAAGCCTGGTGCCGCACTTTACGGGACACGATAATGACCGGGGCAGGATTTTCTGGGAGCACGAAGCCAATATTGCTGTGCGCGATGGGAGGTGGAAACTGGTGGCTAAAACACCCGAGGGGCATCCGTTCGACCCCGATAGCCTACGGCTATACGATATGGAAAGCGACCCCATTGAACTAACCGATTTGTCGGCCCACGAGCCGGATCGCCTCCAACGCATGTATGCCGAATGGCAAGCATGGGGAAAGGAGGTCGGCGTATTCCCGTTGGATACCCGTGAGTACGGGCAGCGCGCGCAGGCTTACCAGCGGCAGATCAACGGCACGTTTAGCGACAACCTGGGCGGTTGGCGGGCACATGTGGGTACCCATGCGGATGCGACGATATCGGTAGATACAACGACGAAGCTGACCGACAGGAAAGCGGCGCGCGTTACCACGGTAAAAGCCGGCCCCAAGCCGGAGGCAGTGGCGCTATCATGGCCCTTTCGTGGCCAGAAAGGCGAGCGGTTCGAGGTGGGCATTAAGGCCGTGGCTGATCGGCAGTCGGGCTATTACCTGCGGTTGGAGCAGGTGGGCAAGAAGGGAGCGGAGCTGGTGAATGCGGAAATCGAGGTGGGCATCGACCCCCAAAACAGCCGGGTGGTATCTCAACCGCTGCCCGCGGATGGGGCCTACCGCCTATCGCTCTATTTCGGTGGCCGTGCCCAAGGAACCACAGTCTGGGTCGACGATGTAACCCTAACGCCGTTGCCGGCGCACTAACCCGCCCAACTGTCGCGGTCCAAGCTACGGAATTGGATGGCCTCGGCCACGTGTTCAGGCCCGATGTCGTCGCAGCCCGACATATCGGCAATGGTGCGCGATACGCGGAGGATGCGATCGTACGCCCGGGCCGAGAGGCCGAGCCGTTCCATGGCCGTTTTCAGCAGCGCCTGGCTACTTTCGTCAATACGGCAGCGTTCGTGTACCTGCCGGGGGGTCATCTGTGCGTTGCAATGCACATTGGCGTGGGCATCGAAGCGTTGCGCCTGCTGTTGGCGCGCGGCCACTACACGGCGCCTTATCGTAGCACTCGTTTCGGCCGGCTGCGGCGCGGCCAGTGGCTGGAAGCCAACCGGGGTTACCTCCACCTGCAGATCGATGCGGTCCAGCAGCGGCC
>NZ_JBMQOC010000083.1:0-13018 GCF_053550995.1 Parapedobacter sp. | reverse complement strand
TTATAGTAATATTGCGCGGCTTGGAAATACGGCTTTTTGTCGCTCTTCATCGCCGCGGCGATGGAGGCCATGATTTCTGCATCTTGGTCGACCACCAGATCGAAGCCTACCGTTGTCCGCTCCCAAGCGATATTGAGTCGCGCGCCTTGCGGATGTACATCGGAAAACGAGATGGTAAAGGTTTCCAAAGGCTTAGCCAGCCGCTCGGCCTTCACTTCGAAACGGAGCAGGTCTTCTTCCTGTTTATACGTATAAGCACCCCATTGTTCGCTGTTTTTGCTTAGAATAATCGTCCAACTTTTCTTGCCCGGGATGGTCAATAATCCGTAGGTACCGGCTTCTACCTGTTTGCCGGCTATCGTTACAGACCCATCAAACGTCAGCACGGGAAGGTTATTCGCTCCGGTACGCCAAACTTCACCATAAGGCACGAGCTCACCGAAAACCTTCCTACCATTCATGTTTGGCCTACTGTACTCCAATGTGATCCTGCCGATGCCCAAGCCCTGGGTGACGGTCTGTGCACTACTCGCTGGCGGTAATTTTACTTGGGCTTCTACAGGTTGCCAACCTACAACAACTGATACGGCAATCAAGGCGGTCGTAAATAATTTTCTCATGTTACATATTGTTGGTTACAAGGTTCGAATTTAAGCATATTCACCAACCATTAGCCAACATTACCGAAATATTACAATTGGAGCATAATAGCGGAGAGGCACATCGCGTTATTAGGGTATTATTTATTTCACCAAAGTCCTGTTTTCCTGCACCCATTGCCGTGGTGCAGGAAAATCAGGCACAATGCTTTTTAGGCTCTCGCCTTGCCTACCTTGTGGCCACTTATGGCGTAATAGAGAATAAACAGATAACACGGAATGGTAACCCAATACGCTTGGTGTGGGGTGAAGTGATCGGCCAAAGCACCATATGCCAGCGGAATAATGGCGCCGCCCGCGATACCCATGATAAGCAGCGATGACGCCGCTTTGGTGAACCGGCCTACACCGGCGAGGGCAAGTGGCCATATGGCGGGCCACATTAATGAATTTGCCAGGCCAAGCAACGATATAAAGGCCACGGAAGTGACACCAGAGGTAGCCAGCGCGCCGAAAGAAAACAGCAGACCCAACACGGCACAGATGACAAACGCTTTTTCCTGTTTGATGTATTTAGGAATGGTGATGATACCGACAACATAGCCGACAATCATTGACACCATCGTTGCGGATGTAAAAAACTTGGCCTGCGCCAGCGACACCCCTTCACTGGCCGCATAGCTAACCACCGTATCGCCGGCAATGACCTCCACACCAACATATAAAAACAAGGTGAGTACGCCCAGTAATACATGCGGAAACTCGAAAACGCTCTTTTTGCCGGTATTCGACGCAGCCACAGTTTCATCTTCGGCATCGGTATCCACTTCCGGAAGTGCCGATTTGAAAATCACAAACGCCAACACCACCAATACCGCTACGATTCCCAAATAGGGGACGATCACCTTCGCCGCCAGTGCATCCAGTTCAACCGCACGTTGGGCATCGGACAGGGCTGCAATCCGCTCGGTCAGCCCATCGGCATCGCTCAAGAGAAAGAAACCCAGCACCACCGGCGCCAGGCCACCCGCGAACTTATTGCAAATGCCCATGATACTGATCCGTTGGGCGGCGCTTTCGGGTGGCCCGATAATGGTGATATACGGGTTTGAAGCTGTCTGGAGGATGGCCAAGCCACCACCTTGCACAAACAATCCGATCAGGAACAAGAGGTAGGTCCTACTCATCGCCGCGGGTATAAATAACAGGGCGCCCACAGCCATGACCACCAGGCCAACTGCCATCCCGTTCTTAAATCCGAAATAGCGAAGGGTCGCTGTAGACACCGGCGCCATGAGTAGGTAGGCTATGTAAAAGGCAAACGTAACGAGATACGATTGAAAATGGTTCAGCTCGCAGGCTATCTTCAAATAAGGGATCAGTACCGAGTTTAACCAGGTAACGAATCCGAAAATAAAAAATAGGGCACCGATGATAATCATGGGGCCCACCGTTGATTTTTGGGTGGTGGAGTTTACGCTCATTGTTGATTAGTATATTTGTAGTTTCAACTACTGCAAGACTATAAAATAAAATCTACATTTGAAACAAAAAAGATTATGCAATCGGTTGCTTAGGTTCGTCATGGCAGACTATAGGCAAAAGCAAGGTCTTAAAAATACCCTAAAATAGGAAACGTCCCGACCAATCGGGACATTTCCTACACCTAAACCGTATCATAAAACCATGGAAATGGTTTCGTAGATACTATAACTACAAAATGGAGTAAAAAAGGTTTTTTTTATTTATTATTTTTTTATTTACCCCAACGCAACGCCTACCGGGCGATATAGACTCACCGTTCATTCGCCACCGAGATAGCGCTCACGGATTATATTCCGGTGATGATTAAGGTGGCCTGCAATGATATACATAAATGCCCGCACACTGATTAGCCGTTCGGAGGCGAGGCCTTTCCGTGCAAGCTCATGTTCGTTGAAATGTTTGAAGAGCTCGAGGTTTGATTTCCGTACAAGCACGAACTCTTCGGAGAAACTTTCCAGTGACCGCTCATTGAAGCGTGCATTAGCCACGAAATCATCCGGCTCAAAGCCGATAAGCTCTTTGGTGTCGTTCCGGCCAAAACGCAGTGCCCGGTAGGCCATTATCCGCTCGGTATCGATAACGTGGCCCACCACCTCTTTGATGGTCCATTTGCCTTCTGCATAGGCAAATTCAGACTTCCCCGCCGGTATTCCGGCCAGAAATTCGGGAAAGGCCGTGATCTGCTCTTCGAGCAACTCCATCACATCGCCGGCAACGGTATCAATATAGGCGGAATAGATTGCTGGGTATTCATCAGATTTGAGCGGGTTCATACGTTTGGCTACTTGGTAATACGATTCTAAATGTGGTTCCTTTATCAATCTCCGATTCTCTGACGAAAATCTGTCCTTTATGGTATTCTATCATGCGTTTGGTAAGGCTAAGCCCTAACCCCCACCCCCGTTTCCTCGTGGTGAACCCCGGTTGGAAGACCGCCTCAAATTGGCCTCGGGGAATTCCCTTTCCCGTATCGCTAATATCAATAAAAATTTGTTCTTTGGCAATATTTTCTGAAATAACGATATCGATACGGCCGGCAGACTCGATGGCATTTGCCGCGTTCTTTAACAGATTCTCCAGCACCCAATCGAATAAAGGAACGTTTAACATGGCTTCTGCTTTGTTCTCGCCCGAGACATTGAAGATAATCTTGTCGCTGGTTCGCACCTTGAAGTAATTGACGAAATCGACCACCGTTTTGTAAACGGCCTGGCTCTTCAATACCGGCGCGGAGCCTATTTTGGAAAAGCGGTCGGCCACCACTTCCAACCGTTTCACATCGCTCTCCATCTCATTGAGCAGCGGGTCGCTTTCGGCATCAAACTTGGCCCGCACCAGCTCCAGCCAAGCCATTAGCGAAGAAATCGGTGTCCCTAATTGGTGCGCCGCTTCTTTGGCGAGCCCTACCCATACGAGGTTCTGCTCTGACTTACGGATGGAGTTGAACACTGTATAGGCGATGGCCAGGAAAATGGCGATGAGTGTAAGCTGTACATATGGGAAAAAACGCAGTTGGTTTAAAAGGAGCGAATCTTTGTAATAAACAAACCACTGCCCATTGTTTGGCAAATCGATCACAATGGGTGGGTGGCTTTTTTTCATGATGGCCAACTGGCGGTTGAAGTATGCCGGATCGTACACCACGTTGGCGTCGACGTCGTCTGCCATGATATTCGTTTTGGTAGAGTCCAAATCACGCCAATAAATGATGCTATCCCGTGCATCTGCAATGATGGCCGGCAAGGAGAGGCTATCGCGCACGGCATAGATGAATGTAATCATCTCGTCGTCCACATCGGGCATGGTGATAATACTCCGGGTGCTCATTGCCCACACTTCGGCCTTCGTGCGCTCGGATTTCGACAGGTTCCTAACCAGGAAATTGGTATACAACAGCGACGACGCTGCTATCAGGGCTGCGAAAATCAACAAAGCAAATTTCCAGCGCTGCTGGTTGTACTGGTAAGGATTCATCTACCGCGTTACGCCTATAAATTTCGGCCAAAATACATAATTCCCCGTGGATGATGGTTTTCGGCTACCGTATTTTTTATCTTTGCCCCATGGATCAAGACAAGAAGGTAAGGGTGCGCTTCGCCCCAAGCCCCACTGGGGGGCTGCACCTGGGTGGGGTGCGTACAGCATTGTTCAATTACCTATTTGCGCGCCAACATGGTGGTTCGTTTGTACTTCGGATAGAAGATACCGACCGGACACGCTTCGTACCGGGCGCGGAGGCATACATCCAAGATTGCCTCGCTTGGTGCGGCATTGAACCGGATGAAAGCCCCGAGCATGGCGGCGAATACGGCCCCTACCGCCAAAGCGAACGCAAATTGAATTACCGGCAATATACCGAACAGCTGGTAGCCAACGGTTACGCATACTATGCCTTCGATACCGCCGACGAGCTGGATGCACAGCGTAAACAGCAGCCCAACTTCAGGTACAGCCATGAAAACAGGCTACAGCTACGTAATTCGCTGAGCCTTCCCCCCACCGAGACCCAACGGCTTTTGGAGGAAGGCACCCCGCACGTCATCCGCATCAAAATGCCGGTTGATGAAACCATCAGCTTGGATGATTTGATACGGGGAACGGTAAGTTTCGAGTCTTCATTAGTAGATGACAAAGTCTTGCTCAAGGCAGATGGCATGCCCACCTACCACCTCGCAGTGGTAGTAGACGACCATGAAATGGCCATTAGCCACGTATTCCGCGGTGAAGAGTGGTTACCTTCGGCGCCAGTTCATATCCTTCTATGGGGGTACCTGGGATGGCGGAATGCCATGCCGAAGTGGGCACACCTGCCGCTTATCCTCAAACCCGACGGTAATGGCAAGTTGAGCAAACGGGATGGCGACCGCCTAGGTTTCCCGGTGTATGCCATGAACTGGCAGGACCCCGAAACAGGTACCATCACCAAAGGTTTCCGTGAAATGGGCTTCCTCCCCGAGGCATTCCTCAATTTGCTAGCCCTCCTGGGCTGGAATGATGGTTCCGACCAAGAGCTCTTTGCGGTAGACGAGCTCATCGACAAATTTTCACTGGAGCGGATCAGCAAAGCAGGGGCAAAGTTCGACTTTGAAAAAGCGAAGTGGTTCAACCATGAGTGGATAAAACGGAGCGACGACGATCGCCTCCTGCCGCAATTGGCCACCTTATTGGCCCAACATGGCATCGTGAGCGTCGACGAAAGGTACCTCTCCGGCGTGTTGGCCCTCGTCAAAGACCGACTCACCTTCCTTTCCGACTTCTGGGCACAGGCGTCGTTCTTTTTCAAACGGCCCGACAGCTATGACCTGCCGGCAGTACAACCTCGTTGGAGTGCAGAAAAAACGGCGTTTTTCGTCGATATGATTACACAGCTCGAAAACTTCGATCCGTGGCACAGTGCCGAACTGGAAAGCTTCTACAAGCTGGCCATCCAAGGCTCAGGCATGAAGATGGGCGAGTTGATGTTGCCTTTCCGAATCATGCTGGTGGGTGGCAAATTCGGTCCGCATGTGTTTGATATCGCTGCTCAATTGGGCCGCGAAGAAACGGTGGGCCGTATGAGAGCAGGCCTGGAAGCTTTTATCCAAGCAGCTCCTTGATATCATCGCGCGACAACGATTTGATAAAGCTCTCTTCTGTGGTGATGAGCGTATCGGCAATGGTTTTCTTGCGGTTTTGCAGGGCAAGTATCTTTTCTTCTACGGTATCCTTTGTAATGAATTTATAGATAAACACATTGCGTGTTTGCCCGATGCGGTGCGTGCGGTCTATGGCCTGCTGCTCTACCGCGGGATTCCACCAAGGATCGAGGATGAAAACGTAATCTGCCTCCACGAGGTTGAGACCCACGCCACCGGCTTTGATGGAAATCAGAAATAGGCGAGTATCTTTGTCTTCACGGAACTGCTGCACCACTTCGTTTCTGTTTTTGGTCGCTCCATCCAAATAGGCATACCCGATTCCGTGTTTATCGAAATACTGTTTGAATAATACCAATTGCTTCACGAACTGGGAGAAAACGAGCACCTTATTGCCCCGCTGAAGTACCGTTTCGAGTGTGTGGATAACGCTCTCGAACTTGCCCGATTCGCCTTTGAAAGTGGCGTCGATCATGGTGGGGTGATTGGCCAGCTGGCGGAGTTTCGTAAGCCCCTGCAATAATGCAATCTGCGGCGGTTTCACTTTTTCGTCGCCGAGGTTCTCGAGTATAGCATTGCGGTATTCGGATTTAACACGCTCATAATATTCGGCCTGCTCCTCACCCATGGTACAATAGAATACTTGTTCCGATTTGGGTGGCAGCTCCGTGGCTACTTGGCTTTTGGTGCGGCGCAGCACGAATGGCTTAATCATGGCTTGCAGGCGCTGGGCCTTTTCATCATCCTTTTTCCTTTCGATGGGTTGCACGAATTCCTGTTGGAAATAGCGGTAGCTACCCAGTAGGCCTGGATTCAAAAAGGCCATCTGTGACCATAAGTCTGCCACGGAATTTTCCACCGGCGTACCACTTAGCACCAACCGATGTTTTGCCTTAAGCCGCTTGACCGACTTGAACGACTTGGACGAAGGGTTTTTGATCAACTGGCTCTCGTCGAGAATAATATAGTTGAAATAGAATGAACTAAACAGCTCCTCATCGATGCGCGCAATGCCATAGGTGGTGATCACAAGGTCGTATCCTTCAAACAGCGCGGGTTCCTTGGCCCGGCCTACACCGGTGTGCACCAATAAATGTAAATCAGGCGCAAATTTGGCAGCTTCATTTTCCCAGTTGTATATGAGCGAGGTAGGCATAATGATAAGCGATGTCGACGGACCTGTCTCTGGATCGACCGTTTCCTTCTGTTTTTGGAGCAGTGCCAATGTCTGGATGGTTTTCCCCAAGCCCATATCATCTGCCAAGCAGCCGCCAAAACGATATTGCTGTAAGAAATGGAACCAATTATAACCAGCTTGCTGATAAGGCCGGAGTTGGCCGTTGAACCGCTGGGGAGGGGGCGTCTCTCCGATCGTATCGAAATGGGCCAATTGCTCGATTTGCCGGTCCATGGTTAGCGTGGTATGTTCGGAAATATCGCTTAATAACCCCACATGGTATTTACCGAGTCGGATACCTTTCTTGTCTTGCGAGAACTGAAAAAGATGGTTGTACCGCGCAAACCACTCTTCTGGGATGACGGCGACTTCACCACTGGGCAACATAAACTCCTTGGTATTGGTAAGAATATGGTTGCGTAGCTGGCTAAATGGAACTTCGTATTCGCCGAAACGGGCGGTGGCACGCACGTCAAACCAGTCGTTGTTTTCCTCTACAGCAAGGTCCAGTTCGGTCCGACCAAAGAAGAATCGCTTGTTCGGATCCTCCTGCACGAGCTCAAAACCGCGTTGGTGGAGTTCATCGTTCTTATCGCGAAGCCAGTCCATAGCCGACACGGCATCGTTACCGTTAGCCTCCGGTTCGAGGTTACTGAAAAGCGCATTCCCCTTGCTCAGCCCCATATCCAGCAGTTCCTGCATCCGGTTGTCTTCCCATTGTAGCGATCGCTTGATGCGATGAAAAGTGTAATGATCGGCAAGCTCATCGTATTCCATACGTACCGTTACCTTATGCTGACCGCCTGATGCAAACAGGTACGGGCCATACCGAAAATGGAGCTGCAGCTGCGATATGCCATTTTCCACGTACAGCAGTTTGATAATGGGCACCGCGTTATGCTGGTGCGTTTCAATGGTAAAGCCCTCCGCATATACGTGGTGTTTTTCAATCAGCCCGCGCACGAAGGTTTCGAAATATTTGCGCTCCGTAGCACGCCCCACGGCGATATAACGCTTTTGCAGAAATGGCGAAAGCTTCTTTCCCTCCAGCGGCTGGTCAAAATAATAGAGTACGTTTTCAAGCAACAGCCATGCCTGCTGATTGACAATCACCTGTGCATCCTTATACATGAACTCGATGCGGTGCCCGTTATACTTGATCGTAGGGAAGTAACGGGTTTCTTCACCGTTGCGCCTAAAATGGAACAGTACCGAAGCCGGTTGCTCGGCAATCGTTATTGGCTGGTCGGCGGCGTACCCGTCTTTGCTCATGAGGAATAAGCGCTTACCAACCAGTAAATCGAGCGCCTGAAGGAGATGCGCCTCAATTTTTGGCCGGATATAGTCGAGGAATTTATGATCAAAAAATTTAGCAAAAAAGTCAATGGGGCGTATCGGCTTTTTATGGTACCGTTTGATGACGTTGGTTTGCTCTATCGCCTCCAGCAGTTTGATCAGCTTATAATCTACCTCATCCAGAATCGGGGCATAGTCGACCGCCGTGTGGCTAAAAATTCGCCGATGCGTCAACGAGTAGCCGCCATTGGGATTAAGCTGCACCACATGCGGTTCTATCAAGTACCCCAAATAGGGGTGTTCGCAAAGCGAGTATATCAGTTCATAGGGTTGTGTGGTATCAACTTGCTGCATTTCACAACGGTGGTGTCGAAAAATAAAAGCTTCAAAGATACACAATCTAGCGGATAATGGACGCCTGAGCAATACGAATCTCATCGTATTCGACCGCGTTGTTCAATATCGCCCGGATCGCTCCTGAAGACTTTCCGGGGTTCTCCAATAGGGCCTGCTGGATAGTAGCCAGTTTGGCAGCATCCATCAACTGGGTGGCATCTATCCCCTTGCCTACGAAACCGGTGAGGTGTCCAACGACGGTTCCCCGCGTTAGGCCACGTTCTTCGGCGATTTCGTCGACGGTTTTTCCCGACTGGAAAAGATCAAAACTAATCCGTTTCGTTGCACCTTTGGCTGGCTTACCAACAGCGGCAGGCAATTCCCCCGGGGCGGCGGCAACGGTCGCGAATGCTGCCGTTCGGGCCATGATTTCCTGTAACGCATCTCCGTTCACCAACGCTTCGGTGATGAGGGCACATTGCCGCAATTGTTCTCTTTTTCGCTTGAAGTCGACCAGCAGGCCACTCATTTCCGCAACATATTTCTTTGTCCTCTTTTTGACCGCCCAACTGCTAATGTGTCCTTCCAGCGCGCGTACTAACTGGGTGTCCATCCTTGGCAAGAACCATTCCGTGGCTTTCGCGATACGTTCATGTATCCGGGGATAATCGGCTTGGCCATCTTGATTGAGCAGGCTATTCAATTGGTTCCGGAATTTATTGGCCACTTCCATGAGCGTTTCACACGCAAGGCATAGGGCTTCCACCAAACCCATCGCTTCCTCTTGGTCGGCAATATTGCGGGTGGGCAGATCCGTGCGGTGCATCTTCACCGTCTCCACGATGCGATCCCACCTGAAGGCACGTAGCAACAGTTGACCGATGTAATTGCGCTGCGAGGCCTCCAATAGTGGGGCAAGTTCATCTTCGCTCGCGGCTCTGCTCGAAAAATCGGCCACTTGGTGGTCTGTGCGAATACTATGCGGTGGAATCCGCGAATGCAGCACTAACCCATCTAGCGCCCGCAAGCGGCTCAACGCCACATATACTTGCCCGGCAGCGAAAGAAGCGCCCGCATCGATGATGGCACGCTCGAACGTAAGCCCCTGGCTCTTATGGATAGTGATGGCCCAAGCTAGCCTTAGAGGGAATTGTGCAAACGTACCCAACACTTGTTCTTCTACTTTGTCTAGCGATTTATCGTAATTATATCGGATATTTTCCCACTCCTCCCGCTTCACCTCCACTACTTCACTATCGTCTTTAAACTCCACGAGCAGGCTATCGCCGGCCGAATCGATGTGTTTCACATATCCGATCTTGCCGTTGTAATATCGTCGCTCATCGCCGCTGTCATTACGGATGAAAATCACTTGGGCACCCACTTTCAATGTCAGTTCGAAATCCGCGGGATACGTGCCTTCAGGAAAATCGTTGGTCACTTTAGCCTTTAATACCACCGACTTTCCGGAAAGGGTAGCTAACTCTTGTCTGTTGATGGTATCCGCACGGTTGTTGTGGGTGGTCAGTGTGATATACGGCATCCTAGCGGAGGGAACGAAATCGGGTTTATAATAACCATTGAGTACGTCCAGTTGAGCGGGTGTACAGCAATTGTTGCGAATGTCGTTGAGGATATCGATGAATATCTGCTCACTCTGCCGATAGATTTTCTTGAGTTCGAGGAGTACGGGGGGATATTCGCGCAGCACCTTGGCGTCAAAGAAAAACGGACTTGGGTAATATTGTGCCATGATTTCCCTTTCCCGTTCTTTTACGACCGGTGGCAGCTGGAACAAATCGCCGATAAAAAGCAGCTGCGTGCCTCCGAACGGGCGGGCGTCACGCCGTACGCTCTTCAAAATCGTGTCAATGGCGTCTAACGTATCGGCCCGCAACATGGATACCTCGTCGATAACCAGCAGTTCTATCTCCTGCAGCAACGCACGCCGCTGCTTGGTTAGCTTCACCTTTCCGAATAGACGGCGGCGGTTGTAAATGTGGCTGTCATCATCATTCCATGCCAGCTCGTAATCTTCAATATAGAGGCCAAACGGCAGCCAAAACAGGGAGTGGAGCGTGGTACCACCTGCATTCATCGCGGCAACGCCCGTTGGTGCCGCCACGGCCATCTTCTTATAGCTGTGTTGCCGGATGTATTTCAAAAAGGTAGTCTTCCCGGTCCCGGCCTTGCCGGTCAGAAAAATATTGCGGTCGGTGTGGTTTACAAAAGATACCGCCTGCGTGAAAGCCGCGTTCTGTACATCCAATGACGCCATAAGGTATTAAAGGTCCAAATTTACAATGCCCACTGGTAGCGCAAATGCCAAATATAGGCTTTTTTGCTTGATTGAATGAATTCACTCGGTTGTGACCACCAACTCTTTACCTTCCTTCAATTCGTCGTGCGAAACAAACCACCCATCTATTTTGCGGCCACCGTAATTGATGTCCTCTATTTTCTGGCCATTGCCTTTTTTGGTTATCGTAAAGCGGTTTCCGTCTCCCATCGTAAATTCAACCTTATCGAACAGCGGAACGGTTACGATATATTCCGGATCGGCTGGCGAATAGGTATACAGACCTATTGCATTGAATACATACCATGACGACATCTCGCCGGCGTCATCCATACCGGCATAGGCAAGCCTGTCGGTACCCATGTCATAATAGTGGTTCATGATGCTATCCAAATAGAACTGTGCCTTTTCCTGCCTCCCAATGAAATAATATGTATATGGCACACTATGATCGGGTTGGTTGCCGTGGCAGTAATTGCCGATGAATCCGGTCATGTTGTATGCTTCGTAACCCCGCCAAGGCTCCGAAAAAAGTGAATCTAATTTTGCATCAACAGCCTCGTGGCTCGGATACAGCGCGACCATCCCTTCGGGATCGTGCGGGGCGAAGAACAGGGATTGCCAGGCATTGGCTTCCCTGTACATATAGGCGTAATAAGGGTAATAGGGATCAAAATCAGCTATCCAGCTTCCGTCGTCTATTCTACCGCGCCAGAAACCGGTTCCGGCATCGAAAAGGTTTTTGTAATTGGACGAACGCGACATCAACAGGTTAAAGTTTTCTTCATCACCGAGTTCTTTCGCCAACAATGCGGTCGCATAGTCGTCATACGCATACTCAACGGTCTTGGTAACTGCGGCTTTGTATTCATCGCCTGTAGGTACATTTACGGTGTCTTTTTCCGCGATCCACCCCCGCCCCATATATTCGTCAAGGTAGGGGCGTCCACCCCTTCCTGGAACCGTCGCATTTTTCAGCAGTAGTTTATAGGCACGCTCCAGGTCAAAATCCCTGATACCACGCAGGTATGTTCCAGCAACGAATACCGACGCGTGGTCACCGTGGAAGAAGGTCGGCATATATCCACCGCGCTTCTCGCCCTTATCCATAATCGATTTGACGATGTCGACCGCAACATCCGGTCGGATCATACCCAGCAATACCAATTTATTGCGGTAGTCGTCCCAGAAAGACGGGTTGGTGTAATACCGGAATCCCCCATTGGAAAGTGCTCCCTTTTCATCAATATAGTCGCCGTTGACATCGCTCCGCAAAGCTGGCCAAAGGAAAGAGCGGTAAAGCGTGGAATAGAAAATACCCTTCTCCCGCTCGGTTCCGCCGCCCACTTTGATATGGGATAACAGTTCTTCCCATGTTTGGTCTGCCTCGTTGCGTACCTCGTCGAACGTCTTGTTGAGCATTTCTTCTTCCAGGTTCAATTTAGCGTTCTCGATACTGGTAAAAGAAAATCCAATCTTCAACTCCAGCGGTTCTGCCTTTTCGCTGTCGCGGAAATTCACCACGGAAACCACACGTTCCCCCTCCCTTACCTGCTCAATGTTTTCTATTTCATAATTGGAAACGGCATAGAAACGGAGGTTCCCGTCCGCATCCTGATATCCGCCAAATGTATTGGCATCCATCTTCTTTATTTCCCAATCCTTTACACGGTTGTTGGAACGCGCCATGTCGACAAGTAGCCTTTTGCCGATTGTATCCGGAAACGTGTATTTATGATACCCGCAGCGCAGTGTGGATGTCAACTCGGCGTTGACACCATAACGCTCAAGGAACACCTGGTAGTAACCGGGGCGGGCAGATTCATTGGCATGGCTGAAAGCAGATTTGAAATCCTGCGGCGATACCTCACCCGTAACGGGCAGCATCGGTATATGCAACAGGTTCCAATGCCCCTTATTCGTGTGGGCAAAGCCATAGATTACCGTATCCTCATATTGGTAGCCTGCACCGCTGCGGTATTGGGTCACTGGGCTTAACTGCACCAGCGCGTTGGGCAGGGACGAGCCCGGGAAAACCTCAGCACCCCAGGCGCGATCCTGGGTGTTGAGGGCATATCCGAGGTCTTCCGGATCCCAAAGCGTGGCCGTACCCAAAAATGGGTCCACGTGG
>NZ_JBMQOC010000082.1:0-72938 GCF_053550995.1 Parapedobacter sp. | reverse complement strand
TCTACCCTGCCCCATAAGACAAGCGGCCATCCCAAATGAAGATGGCCGCTTTTTTCGAATCAACATCTATTTTGCATATTAAAGCGAATTTATCTAAGTTTATGATAATTCACCATTTAATTGTTTACAATCATGATTTGGCAAGACTATATTGTATCGGACAAAAATATTTTGATTGGTAAACCCACTATTAAAGGAACACGTATATCCGTTGAACTGATTCTCGAATTGCTGTCATCGGGTTGGTCTGAACAGCAATTGCTTGAGAGCTATCCGCAGTTGAAAACCTACCACATTAAAGCGATATTTGCTTATTTGAGGGATTGCATGAAGAACGAGTTATTTTTTTCATTGACCAAAATCGCTTAATGTGAAGTTTCTTGCCAATGAGAATTTCCCGTTACCAAGCACTAAATTATTACGCGAGTTAGGTTTTGATGTAAAAAGTATAGCCGAGGAGATGTTTGGAATACCCGACAACGAGGTGGTAACCCTAGCCCAGAGTGAACAACGCATCATATTGACATTTGATTGACAGCGATTACGGTGAAATCATTTACCGCTATGGTCTAGACAACCCTCCATCGGTCATTTATTTTCGGGACAAGGGCCTTGAGCCCTTATTCGCCGGTCGAATGCTTCAGCATCTAATTAACAATACGGACATTTCTTTTGAAAATGCATTTACTGTTGTCGAAGCAAATAACATCCGGCAAAGACAGTATAAAAATTCATAATGGTGCTGTGAGGAGTTATTTCTGCCGGAAATACACTTCTATCGGCACGCCTTCAAAATCAAAGTTTTCGCGCAGTTTGTTTTCGACAAAGCGTCGGTACGGCTCCTTGATGTATTGCGGCAGGTTACAGAAAAAGGCGAACATCGGTGATTTGGCGCCGACCTGCGTCACGTATTTGATTTTGATGTATTTACCCTTCGTAGCGGGCGGCGGGTAGCTCTCGATGATGGGCAACATTACCTCGTTCAGCTTCGAGGTTGGTATTTTCTTTACCTTGTTCTCGTATACGTTGGAGGCCGCTTCAATGGCCTTGAAAATGCGCTGTTTCTCGGTTACCGAAGTGAAGATAATGGGCACATCGGTAAAGGGTGCTATCTTCTCACGGATGAGCTCTTCAAAAACCTTGGTGGTCTTGTTGTTTTTTTCAATCAAATCCCACTTATTGACCAGAATAACCACCCCCTTCCGGTTCTTTTCGGCCAGGTGGAAAATATTGATGTCCTGGGCTTCGATACCTTCGGTAGCATCCAACATGAGGATAACGACATCCGATTCTTCGAGCGCTTTGATGGTGCGCATCACCGAATAGAACTCGATATTTTCCTTGACCTTGGTCTTACGGCGCAGGCCGGCCGTGTCGATCAGGATGAAATCGTGCCCGTATTGATTATAATTGATGCGAATGGAATCCCGTGTGGTACCGGCCATTGGCGTTACGATGTTGCGTTCCTTGCCTATTAGGGCATTGATGAGCGAAGATTTACCCACATTAGGCCTACCCACAATGGTATATTTCGGACGTTCGTCTTCCTCCTCTTCTTCCGGCTCGAAGTGTTTGACCACTTCATCCAGTAACTCGCCTGTCCCGGAGCCCGTCATGGAAGACAGGGGGTATATTTCGCCCAGTCCGAAACTGTAGAATATACTGGCCTCCTGCTGCAACAAAGGATGGTCTACCTTGTTGACCACCACGAAGACAGGCTTTTTACTGCGGCGCAGCACATCGGCAATGGCATCATCCAGATCCGTGATGCCCGTGGTTACATCGACCATAAAGAGGATAACCGAGGCTTCCTCGATGGCAATCATCACCTGCTCGCGGATAGCCGACTCGAATACGTCATCGGAACCATGCACGTACCCGCCCGTATCGATGACCGTGAACTTACTGCCTGTCCATTCGCCCTGCCCGTAATGCCGGTCGCGGGTTACGCCACTGAAATCGTCGACAATCGCCCGTCGGCTTTCTGTCAACCGGTTATACAACGTCGATTTGCCTACATTCGGCCGTCCTACTATTGCGATGATGTTTGCCATAAGCTCACAAAGGTAAGGATAAGGAATGGTAAACGGATTAGTTTGCTTTCAGTTGCTCCAAAATATCGTCGAGGTAGGTACGGTCATTGGCCAGTCGCGGTACTTTATTCTGCCCACCGAGTTTTCCCCGGGCCTTCATCCAACGATAGAACGTGCCCTCGGGTGCGTTGTGGATAACCGGAAAACGCAGTGCCAGGTCATTGAACCGCTTCGCATCGTAGTCTGAATTGACCTCGCGCAGTGCGGTATCCAGCACCTTACAGAAGCGATCAAAATTGCTTGGTGGTTCTTCAAATTCGACAATCCACTCATGCGCACCTGCCTTCCCATCACTAAAATAAACCGGCCCAGCGGTATAGTCGCGGATGCTGGCCCCCGTCTCCACGCAGGCTTGTTTCAACGCCTCGTCGGCATTGTCTACGATGACCTCTTCGCCGAACGTGTTGATGAACTGCTTGGTTCGCCCGGTAACCTGGATGCGGTAGGGGTGCAGGGTCGTAAACTTGATCGTATCCCCTACCATATAACGCCACAAGCCGGCGTTGGTGGAAATAATCAACGCATAATGCTTACCCAGCTCAACCTCGTGCAATCCCAACGTTTTCGGATGCTCATCAAACACGTTTTCGATGGGAAGGAATTCATAGTATATGCCATAATCCAGCATCAACAACAAGTCTTCGGAATCTGATTGGTCCTGAAGTGCGAAATATCCCTCCGATGCGTTGTAATTCTCGAGGTAATACATGCTGTCTGACGGAACCAGCTTTTTAAAGAGATCGCGGTAGGGTTTGAAGCTGACCCCACCGTGGCTATAAAACTCCAGGTTAGGCCAAATCTCCAGGAGGTTGTCTTTGCCCGTGAGTTCCATCATCCGTTTAGCCAGTACCACATACCAGGTGGGCACGCCTGACAAGCTGGTGACGTTTTCATGGATGGAACGCTGGGCTACCGTTTCGATCTTCTCTTCGAAATTGGGGTTAAGGGCGGTCTCCAGATCGGGCGTACGATGCGTTTCCGCCCAAAAGGGCAGGTTACGCAGGATGATGGATGAGAGGTCGCCATAATACGAGTCTGACTGGAAATTATTGATCTGCGAGCTTCCGCCGAGCACCATCGACTTCCCGGTCAGTATTTTGGCATCCGGCCGGTTATGGCAGTATACGGAGAGCATATCTTTCCCGCCCTGGTAATGGCAGTCCTCAAGTGCCTCCTCACTTACCGGGATAAACTTGCTCCTATCGGCCGTGGTACCGGATGACTTGGCGAACCATTTGACATCCGACGGCCAGAGGATATTCTGCTCGCCCTTGATCATGCGATCGATGTACGGCTTGAGGCTGTTGTAATCCTGGATAGGCACACGCTCCTTGTAGGTCTCGGCGGTCAGTATGGAATTGTAATCGTACTTTTTGCCCCATTCCGTGGCCTCAGCGGCAGAAAGCAGGCTCTGGAACCACTCTTCCTGCACCTCATGCGGATATTTCATGAAAAGCTCGATCTGATGGATGCGCTTTTTCATAATCCACGTGAATATCGAGTTGATGATGGCCATTTTTCAGTCTCTAGTCTTTAGTAGTTAGTACTTAGTCTTTAGTAGTAAGACGTTAATTTCCGATACGTGCCAGCCGGTCTTTCTAAGTACTGAGTACTCGGTACTCAATACTACAATTTTTTCCGACGCAACTCAAAATTACGGCCGAGGTAAAACTTCCGGGCCATTTCATTCACCGCGATTTCCTCCGGCGTGCCGGCAAGCATGATTTTCCCTTCCGTCAACAAATAAGCGCGGTCGGTAATCGATAGCGTTTCCTGCACATTGTGGTCCGTAATGAGGATACCGATATTACGGTGTTTCAATTTGGAGACAATGGTTTGTATCTCTTCCACGGCAATGGGGTCTACCCCCGCGAACGGCTCGTCAAGGAGGATGAAATTCGGTTTGGCTGCTAGCGCGCGTGCTATCTCGGTACGGCGACGCTCGCCACCCGACAATAAGTCACCGCGGTTCTTCCGCACCCGGTTCAAGCTGAACTCCGATAACAGTTCCTCCAGCTTTTCTTTCCGCTCTTCACGGTCTTGATGGTGGATTTCCAAAACGGCCATGATATTGTTTTCAACCGATAACTTGCGGAACACCGACGCCTCCTGCGCCAAGTAGCCTATCCCCTTTTGCGCTCTCCGATACATGGGGTCTTCGGTAATTTCTTCGCCATCCAGGTATACGTGCCCCTCGTTGGGCTTGATCAACCCCACAATCATATAGAACGATGTGGTCTTGCCGGCACCGTTGGGCCCTAATAAACCAACGATCTCGCCTTGCGCCACTTCGAAAGAAACATCATTTACTACCGTGCGTTGGCGGTATTTCTTGATGAGATGCTCTGCTTTTAATATCACTTTTTTGCTGTTTGCTTTTTTGCCTTGTGCTGTTTGCTTTTTTGCCTTGTGCTGTTTGGTGAACTTGTGAGGTCCCTAACAGGCTCGCTTGCTCACTACTCACAAACTCACATCTAATACCTCAAACATCCTTACTCCTAAATCCTTGCTCCTTAATCCTAAATCCGTATATCCTTTACATTCAACTGCAAATTCCGCTTATCGCGCCACACATTTTCTTCGATGGTATAGCACATGTCAAACGGACGTTGCGTATTGATTGCTTCCGCGTATTCTGCCAGACCAAAACCGATGCAATCAAATCGCGCGGAGCCCGGCTGCACAACCGTCATTTTAAGATGACTACCCCCGACGATTGTCGCCATACCCAAAACACTTACCAGCCTGCTCATGAAAAGTGGTGCCTCATTCTGGGGCCCGAACGGTTCAAAGCGCCGTAAAATACGAAAAAATTTTGCGTCGATTTCAGCAAATCCCAATTCGGCATCGATGGCCATCTCACGCTGCAGCATGGTCGGGAGGATGCTTTTCTCAACAACATGCTCGAAACGCTCTTGGAAAAGTTCGATATTCTCCGGCTTCATGGTGAGCCCCGCCGCATATTTATGGCCACCGAATTGATCAAGCAGATCGCTGCATGCACTCAGCGCCTCATAAAGATCGAATCCCAATACCGACCGGGCGGATCCGGAAACGTGACCATTGGTTTGTGTGAGCACTACCGTGGGTCGATAATATTTCTCCGTAAGCCGCGTAGCGACGATACCGATAACGCCCTTGTGCCAACCGGGTTGAAACACGACCGTGGTTTTCCGTTTTTTGAGCCCCTCATCCCCATCGATGATGGCAAGTGCTTCTTCCGTAATCCGGAGATCGAAATCTTTCCGTTGGGTATTCTGGACATCGATGCTTTTGCTGTATTCGCCAGCTTCTTGGAGGGATCTGGAAACTAACAATTTCACGGCGTCTTTCGCATGGTCTATCCGGCCAGCTGCATTGATACGTGGCCCAATCTGGAAGATGATGTCGTTTACGGTAAAGTGCCCACGGCGATGGGTAGACAAATCGATGAGCGACTGCAACCCGCAGCAGGGGTTGGTATTCAATTTGATAAGCCCATAATGGGTAAGTATCCGATTCTCGCCAGATATAGGCACAATATCCGAGGCGATACCCACAGCTACCAAATCGAGATATTGGTAGCAGCGGTTGATATCCATGTTGTTTTTCTGAACGAAGGCTTGGACGATCTTGAACCCAATACCACATCCCGGCAACTCCTTATATGGGTAAGGGCAATCGGTGCGTTTGGGATCCAATACAGCCACCGCATCCGGCAACTTGTCGCCCGGAAGGTGGTGATCGCCAATAATGAAATCAATCCCCCGCTCGCGGGCATACGCCACCTTGTCAAGTGCTTTGATGCCACAATCCAATGCAATAACCAACGTGAACCCGTTTTCCGCGGCATAGTCGATACCTTGCTTTGAAATACCATATCCTTCGGCATACCGATCGGGCAAATAAAACTCCAAGCCCGAATGGAACTGCCTGAAAAAACTGTAGACCACCGCTACTGCGGTAGTACCGTCCACGTCGTAATCCCCGTAGATAAGGACCTTTTCTTTATTGCCGATGGCCTGCTCAATCCGGGCGATGGCTTTATCCATGTCTTTCATGAGGAAAGGGTCGTGGAGCGACGATAGTTCGGGACGGAAAAAACACCGGGCATCGTCAAAGTCAGCCACCCCTCTATTCACCAATAACCCGGCCAATACCTTATGGATACCAAGCGCTTCACTTAGTTGCCGCACCTCGGCTTCATCACTGCAAGAAGCGATTGCCCATCTTTTTTGCATATATTTCCGCTATAAAACCTGTTTCTTTCACTGACACAACTTCCTGACAACGGTGTTCAAGAGGGCTTCGCCGTTCGCCATTGCAGGGGAGAACCAAGCTTGCGAGCTCACCGCAGGTAAATCCGTTTGCAAAAAGGGCAAATTTACCTAAGTTTGTGCACTACGAAAGGGTAAAGATAAAAACATGCAGGCACATTCCTTATTCGAAGGCTCATTTTCCGTCGATTCATCTAAAAAATTCGTTCCTTTTGATGCGGCTAAAGATCGCAAAAAAGATCGTCCCGGTTCGCTATTTATCCATGTGCATCCGTTTTTGATCGAATCGGCCAATGGGTTATTGCTGCTCGACACGGGCATTGGCCATGAAGACCATGACGGCGACCTGCAGTTGCATTATAATATAAGGAAAGCCGGTTTCGACCCGCATGATGTGCGGTATGTATTACTATCGCACCTACATAAAGACCATGTGGGTGGCACCGTGGTAGATCGCAATGGCACGTTCCGTGTTGCTTTCCCGGATGCGGAGTATGTGGTGCAGCGGGGCGAATGGGAAGATGCATACAGCAGCATGTCAGATTCGTACAGAACCGAAATCTTCGACGTGCTCCAGCGCAGCGGCAACCTCGTGCTGGTGGAGGGAGCGGGGTCGGTTAACAACGAGATCAGCTACGAGGTTTCGGGGGGGCATACGCCCCATCACCAGGTCTTCCATATCCAAACGGGCGGCGAGCACTTCTTTTATGGCGGTGATGAAGCGCCCGAACCGGAGCAGTTTTTCCGCCAATTTGCGGCCAAGTACGACTATGATGGTCGCAAATCCATGGAATTGCGGCAGGCCTATTGGGAGCGCGGCTGTGCCGAAGGCTGGATATTCCTGATGTATCACTCTACGAATATCGCCATCGGGCGGCCTGAGCGGAAGGAAAATGGCGATTGGCGGCTGGTGGATGCTTCAAGCTAACGCATCGCCAATTCTACCACCACCGCCCGATGGTCCGAAGGCCAGGGCTGGATGGCCAGGTCGGTCATCGGGGACGGCTCGCCCACAACCGCGGCCTCTTGCACGGTGAACCTATCCTTGCTCACATAAACCAAGTCTATCCGGTCGTGGACCTCCGGGTTACGCCATAGGCCTTCTACCGACGTCCACGTATAACCCGGCCGCTGCTTCACATCGGGGTACACCACCCGGTATGCATCTTTAAAACCACGATCGATTAGGAGCGCGGTGGCTGGCCAGTGCACAGCAAAAGGCAACAACGTATCTCCGCGGTCTTCGATGGCTTTTTCTGTCCAATCGAGGCAGCTCGGCTCGTTGAAATCACCTACCAATATGGTTGGGTAATCGCTGTAGGCTGCAATTTCGTCCAACATATCCTGCACTTGGTGAAGCCGCGCCTTTCTGGCGGAAGCTTCGGCAGCGGCTGCGTCCGGCAACTTTCCATCGGCAATGTCATACGGCTCATATGGGGTATACATAAGATGCATCACCCCGAAGACGATATCCGCGCCGTTGGAAAGTTGCAGCACTACCGCTTGGGATACCTTGGTGGTATCCACCGGCTGGATATCGAACCGCGAAATCACCGCGCGGCTCGCGTCAACGATATGGCAATACCACCCCAGGCTATCTGCAAGCAATTTGGCCCGCGATGCACCATCACTTTGGTTAGTGGTCTGTTCCTGGAAGCCTACTACGTCGGCGTTAGCACGGCGAATAGCGGCTAATTGATATTTGACGGTGGTATCACGCGGCAGCTTCACCGCATCGCCGCCATGCCATAGGTTGAAGGTCATCACGCGGAGTGTGCCGGATTCACCTGATTTCCGATTGTTTGTAGACTGGCACGAAATGCTGAAAAAGGCTACAAGGAGTGTCTGGAAAATTACCAGGAGTATACGCAGCATAAGATTGGTTTTTGGTATCATATTCTTTTTTGAATTTTAAACGTGGTCAATACGGCCGCATGGTCTGAAGGGTATTTGACAGGATGTGTATCAATAGTCTCTGAATCCATAGCCTTGAGAACACTTCCCCGATAAAAAATATAATCGATACGGTCTTGAAAAGCATTCGGAAATGCCGGGCTCCAAGTAATCCCACGCACCGCCAGTGGATCGGGATGTACTTCGCGGAAAGAATCGATAAAACCATGCTTTTCCATCAACAAAGTCGCCGGGAACGGCATAACGTAACCTTCGTTGAGATGCCTGGTCTCCGGCACCCAATCCAGGTGCGAGCCTGAATTGAAATCGCCACAAATGATAACAGGAACATGCTCAGCGTTCGCAATGGCAGGTTGTAGTACATTGATGATCTCGCGGAGGATACCGGTATTCTTTTCACCCTGAAACTGCCTCTGCCATCCGGCCGAGTCGACGGGCTGTCCCTTTTCCAGCATATCCCAATAATCAAAGGGGTAATTGAGCCAATTGCAGGCGACGACCACGTGTTGTCCGTTTACATCAATGGTAACTGCCCCGCTGTTAAATGCGCTGTGGGCCTGCAACGTATCGACAACGGGGTATCTGCTCATGATGGATAGGTTGGAACTGCGCAGGTAGAGGTGGTACCCCAATTCATCGGCAATCCGCTCGCCCGAGCCGTACGCTTCCTGCATGGCCACGATATCTGCACCTGCATCGCGGATAACATCAACGACACGCAGAGGGCCTTCTTCTTCTCCGGTTTCTCTTCCTCCATGCCAGATGTTGAAGGTCATCACCTTAAGGTATTGCGCCTGTGCATCTACTCGGATAACCCCGATAAGACATAGGGCTACCGCGTACTTCCATACCCTACGGACGTTCATCATACTTACTTGCCGGCCTCCCACCCATAATCGATATATTCCCATGAAAAGTCGTTGCCATCGATGCTCACTTTGAGATATCCTTCTTCGGTGCCATGGAAGGCACCGCCCCACCAACTAGCGCACACGGCCCCGGCTGTGATGAACTGGACCCCTTTTACCTTGATTTCCTCGTACAGGTGCTGGTGACCCTGCAGCACCAATTTTAGGTTATGACTGCCAAATAAATCAAAGATCTCCTTTTGATTGGCAAAGGTATCTGCTGATGTATAACGGCCCTCAAGTACGGGATAATACAACGAAAGGAAGGGCACATGCGTGGATATGACGATGGGTTGTTCTCTCGGTGTTTGGGTAAGAAGTCGGGTAAGCCACTGTTGTTGTTGCGCATCCAGACAATATTGCCCGTTACCGATTTGCGTGGAATTCAATACGATGAACAACCACCCTTTATGTTCAAAGGAATAATAGGTCTTCCCGAAAAAAGACTCAAATAGTTTTTCGCCATACGCACCACTTTTTTCACCATCGCCCCAGTAACGGTCATGGTTGCCGATGGTGTAATAAAAAGGGAGTGCCGATTGGTCGGCAACTGCTTTGTAGTCGCTGAATAGTTTGACTGCCGTGTTGCGTTGGTCGCTGTTCATCGCATCGACATCGGCGTTGTCACCTCCGGTCAGGATAAAGTCCATGTTGCTATTTTCGGCAGATTGGATGGCTTGTTTGAAACCTTCCAAACTTCGGGATTCAGGATTCGTATTGGTATGGATATCCGTCAGGAATGCAAATGAGAAAGCGTCTTGGGCATGTACTGAGAATAGCGTTAGGAAACCGATACATGCTGTACCTAAAATTCTTTTCAACATCGTTTTTTATTTTATCTGAATAATATCTTGATTACTCCCAATCAAACAACTGATACAAATGGGGGTTCAATATCGTTTCGGCATTTGGCACGGGACGGTAATAATATTTGGGCTCAACAAAGGTACGTTCCCGATCGTCAGTGACCAAAAAACCACCGTTTGTACCATTTTCGAGATAAATGGAGGCACCGCCACCGATGGTACCTATGGTATAATAAACCAACTGCACACCGAGTGAATTTCGCTCGCGCTCCGTGGGAATGGTCTGTCCCTCGGGTATTAGCCGGATATCGGGCACATCGTCGCCGGTTAAGTCATAGTCGCCTACGCCTGGAAAATACATGCCCACAGGGATATTCTCCAGCAGCTTGCCCGCATGCCAGCGCATCAAGTCGTCATAACGGCTATCCTCAAATGCCAACTCCACCCGTCGCTCGCGCCGGATTTCGAGTATGACCCCTTGGTTTGCGCCAACAACATTTGCGAATTTTTCCACCAGTACCGGGTCGGGATCTGCATTTGAAACGGCCAGATTGAGATGCGGCATGGCCACACGGTCACGCAACAAGTTTACGGTCCTATCCAGATCCGCCTGGGTGAGGGTGCCTAGCTCGGCTTTTGCCTCTGCCAGTATCAACAACACTTCCGCGTAACGGTGTACAGGTACGTCCGCACTATTCAGTATGACTTGATCCGTACTATTGACATAACCTTTCAACTGGTGGTACCCTGTAAAATTTCGAGCGAGAAATTGAACATAGGGGGCGTCGTCTTGTGCGCGCTGCCAGCCGGGATAGGCGATGGTCTGGGCCAGTCGGGGGTCGCGGTTTTCAAATTCTTCTACGAACCCCAGCGTTTCATATCCGGATAAGTCAGTAAAACGCGAGCCATCAGCCCGCAAATAAGTTTGCACAAGATCGCGTGCCGGCGATTGCTCGTAGTTACCGAATACACCCGTGTTTTGGTTTCCGCTTCTATTTTTAGTTTGGTCGAAGCTGTTCACCAAAATCATCTCGCTATTACCCGTTAGGTCTTGGTTGCCAAACAAATCTGCATAATCCGATGCCGGGTTTCCCGTATTGTGAATGCTGAAGCCCCCTTCGGTAATGATCTGTTCGGCGATTGCTACTGCCTTTTCCAAAAAAGCATCCGCTGTACCCTGTAATCCCAATTCGGGATGGTATTTCCGATAGGTACCCTCATAGAGTGCGATTTTGGCCGCCATAGTCGCCACGGCCCATCTGTCTGGCGTACCGGTTGGCACATCGTCACGTACGTTTGCCATGGCGAACTCCAAATCGGCCATTACATTATCCATAACCAATTCCCGCGGATCCTGTGCCTTGTAGAGTTCCTCATCGTCGGGGTTAAGCGTACCCGAATACCAGGGCACATCGGAAAACCGTTTAACCTTGCCGTGATATAAAGCCGCTCGGTAGTAACGGGCCAAGCCGGCGTAATGATTCTTCACATCCTCGGTAACAACCGCCCGGTTGTAATTCTCCAGAAAGTAATTGATGGTGCGCAACCTATCCCACGACCACCCACCGGAAATGTTTTGCGACGAAGGATCGCCGGTCATGATGTTTTTCACCTCAACAGCTGCTGTCGTAGCCAAGTTATCCGTACTCTGGTCGGAAAGGTACATACCGTGGCCCGCTAGGTCTAACATGCCATTGATGTACAGCGCTAAATCCTCTTCCGTATTGAAAAATACTTCTGGGGTAACGGACGTCTGCGGGTAACGGTCGAGGAACCCTTTCTGACAAGAAGTTGCCATAGTCGCCAACGCCGCTAAGAACAGTATTTTGTATCTTTTCATGATATCTTTTATTTTTTGTCAAAATCCAATATTCAGCCCAAATGCAAACTTCCGTTGAAATGGATAGGCCCAGGCGCTGCTATCCGTATTATTATTGATCGCTTCGGGGTCTACAAATCGTTTCACTTCTGAAAATTCGAAAATATTTTCACCGGTAATAAAAAGCCGCAACCTGCCCATGCCCCACCGTTGGATCATCTCATGAGGAAGCGAATAACCCAGTGTAATATTTTTCACTCGCAGATACGCCCCGTTGAGCAGGTATTGCGTATTAGGGATGTCTAATCCAGCCCCGTAGTTGGCATCGGCCAACCACGACTGCAAAACGGGATAAGTTGCATCCAGATTTTGATCGGCAAGACCGGCCGCTATATATGCCGCCGAATGTTTGGCCCGCTGTTCGGGCGTATCGTCCTGGGCGCGGTAGTGATCCAGGTGCCAGGGGTATACGTTCGCATAGGGTTGCTGGTAGGGGCCCCAGAACAAATAATGCCTTGGATAGAAATCACGCTTTAATACCCCTTGGAGGAAGACCGAGGCATCGAAGCCATGCCAATCCAAATTGAGGTTAAATCCGATTCGGTAGCGATCGGCTGAATTTCCGATGATGGTACGGTCTTTCATATCATCGATGGTTTGCCCGAGCTCGATCTTCCCATCGCCATCTATATCTTTGAATTTCGGCCATCCGGGCACAATGTCAAGCGCCCCCCATGGGATGATGGCGGTTTCGTCCAAAGCCTCGATTTCTTCGGCTGACTGGAAGAAACCGTCGCCGATCAGCCCATATAGCGTGCCAAATTCGTAACCTTCAAAGTACTGCGACAGCAGGCGTTGGTCGTTCTTGAATTTGGTGATATGCGCCCGGGAATCGGAAAGCACCAATTTGGCTTCCAACCGAAGTGGCTTAGCGGCCACAGTGAAATTGTCCTTGTAGGTCAAGGAAAGCTCCCACCCCTTTCCCCGTAGATCCGCCGAATTTTGCTTCGGAACACTGGTACCCAATACCGCTGGCAGCTGTTCGCCCGCGACCAGCATGCCCGTGGTCTCGCGGATAAAGTAATCAAAGCCCGCAAAAACCCGGTCATTCAGTAGCCCGACATCGGTACCGAAGTTGATCGTTGCGACATTTTCCCAAGTGTAATTGGCGGGGTTGATGGTCAGCGAGGGTGCCCCCGTGACGATTTGCCGTTGAGTGCCGTCGATGAGGTAATTTGATAGCGCGGTGCCCATGGTCTGGATGTAAGAAAAGTCACCCACGTTTTGATTGCCGAGACTACCGTATGAGGCACGCAACTTCAGATTGGAAAAAGCTGGCTTTAGTGCGTCGAAGAATGGTTCGTTGCTGACAATCCACGCCCCCGATACGGAGGGGAAGAAGCCCCAGCGGTTGGAAGACGGAAACCTTGACGAGCCGTCGTAACGTCCTGTTCCTTCGAAGATATACCGGCCGTTGATCGTATAGTTCAGTCGGCCGAACACACTCTGGGTTGCATAAGAGCTGTACTGTGCATTAATACGTGATTCGCCGGTGGTCAGCTCCAAATAGGGCAGCGTGGATGAGATAAGCTGGTCTCGCTGGGCGATGGTGGTTTCCCAAACGTAGTCTTCCTGGTTGTAGCCCGCCGTGAGGCTGAAGTCGTGGATACCAAAGGTTTTGTTGTAATTCGCATAGAGGTTGAATACGTTGTTCTGGATCTCTCCCCGCCGATCGTACACAAAACCATTGCCACCTTCCTCCCGGATATCGTCGGGACCGTAGCCAATTTTGTACTTTTTCGAATGTCGCGGATAGCGCCAGTATTCCCGTTTGAAGCTGGCATCACCGGTAACGGTCAGGTCGCCATTGAAGAAGGTTCCCACCGCGTTGAAAATGTTCTGGAAGCCGAACATATGTTCATTGTTATTTCCGCCATCTACCAACCGTGCCGCCAGTCGGCCTGCGGCGTTATTCGCCCAAGTACCGTCGGGATTCTTGGCCACGTTGGTCGGTTGCAGATAATAAATGTCGGTGATACTGGCGTACGGTTTCGCGATATCCGTTTGATAAACGTTCATATTATTATCCAGTTTCAACCATTTCATCGGATTGAACGTGAGCCTTCCTCTAATCCCCTTGCGCTGCCAATAGTCGTCCGCCAGCTTATTCAACCCGTTATCTTTGGTATAATCAGCCGACAGGTAATACGAAAGGGGCTTCTCGTTAATCATTGCGCCACCGGAAAGCGCTATATTGTGTGATTGGGAAACGGTAGCCTCCTTAAAAAAATAATCATTCCAGTTATTGTTGCCCATGTACTCCCACTCGTTGGGATTATTCGGGTTAATCCGCACGTCGGGCAACGACGGGTCTTCCGATCGCTCCTTCGCCCATTGGTAATAAGCCTCGTTGAATTGCACATAGCTGGGACCGTTCCAAGGGGTATTAAGCGTGGAGTTTTCGAGTACGCGCGAGAAGATGTAGGGATCGGTTACCGGGTCGGGCATTTCCGTGGGTCGACCAAAGGAAGTTGTGAGGTTATAGCTGATACGTTGTGTTCCTTGGTGACCTCGCTTGGTGGTAATCAGGATGACGCCGTAGGCCGCCCGGGCGCCATAGATGGCCGCCGATGAGGCATCGCGCAATACGGTATAGGAAGCGATGTCGTTGGGACTCAGCCGAATCATGTCATAAGTATCGGAAACGGGTATTCCGTCGATGACGATGAGCGGCGACCCACCGTTTATAGACGTTGTCCCCCGGATATTGATGTTCGGTATCCCGCCGGGCGAACCGTTGCCATAGGTAATATTCAAACCCGGGCTGACCCCTTGGAGGCCCTGCATGATATTGGATACCGGCCTCGACTCCAACTGTGCGCCGGAAATCTGGTCCACCGCACCGGTCAGGTTGCTCTTCTGTTGCGTTCCAAAGCCTACGACGATGACCTCGTCGAGGTTACCTGCATCTGCTTCCAACGCGACCTCCAACTCGGCTTGGCCCGTGTACTGCAGTTCTTGGGATTTGTAACCCACCATGCGGAAGACCAACGTAGCACCCTTCTCCAAGCCAACAAGTACGTATTGCCCGCCCTCATCGGTTGCGGTACCTAAAGACGTCCCTTGCACAACCACACTCGCGCCGACCAGTGCCTGACCGGCTTGATCCGCTACCTTGCCCACCAGGCGATTTTGCGCCATCGCATCAAAAGCTACTATTTGCACCAACACAAGTATAGCGCCAATACAACTCCAAATACTCCACCGTTGGGTCTTACCTTGTCGCTGTTCTTTCATAATCGAATCTTAAGTTTATTTATTAATTGAACATTTAGTCAAAAATCAAATGTAGTTTATTTACTTAAAGGGTAGTTAACGATTGTATTATCTATTTGTAAAGTGTTATTATTGGTCGGTATACGAGTACCGGTTTATATATGCAATGTTATTGTCTTTTAATTGATTATACAAGAGAAAAATTCATGCAATCGATTGTATATTATCAATCAATCGATTGCGACAATTGATTTCTGTAACAAAAAATTGAATGAACATACAATTAATCAAATGTAAATAACTAGTTCATATAATTTTACTAATTTCGCAAACCATTATTGACACATACCCATGGGAAGAAAAAGCTTAAAAGAAGCCAGGCAGTTAGAAATCATCAAGGTCTTTTATAAAGTGGCTAAAAGGGAAGGGCTCGAAAATACGTCCATTGCAAAGATTGCCAAGGTGATGGATATCAACCCTAGCCTTATCATTCACTATTTCCAAACGAAGGACGACCTTACTTATGCGTTGATTGACTATATATTGGACAAATATCTGCTTATTTACCGCGCCGGAAAAAACAACGATATTCCCCTCCGTGAGGCATTGGTTACGGTGATCGACGATTTGTTTTCGAGGAAGTGGAATAAATTATTCGACGATGGACTATTTTACAGCTGCTATGCACTGACATTCCGTGACAAAAAAGTCAAAACGAAATATAAAAAACTCACAGATTCACTTAGAGCGCAGCTTGCAGCGCTTATCGATCGCTGCAATGCGGCTGGCGTTACCCATGTCAATAATCCGGTCCGAATTGCCGAACTCATTTTTGCACTGATTGACGGTTCTTATTTTTATTTAAGTCTTTCAACCAACCCCAAGACCTTCAACGAAAAAATAACTGATTATAAGGCCGAAGCTTATCGCTTACTTGGTCTTGGTGATTTGACGGCCCCGTCGTCTTAAGCTTGAGCGCCGCTGTGAATACCGGACGATCCCAAATAGTGCAATGAGCACCCATATACCATTTGCGGCAAGGTTTGGGGTATCTTTAAAATAGAAGGCACTTATAACCAAACCTATCCCGCCGATTACATTTAACACCTGATAAAGCGGGCTATCAAATCGCAACACTTTCAGATTAAGGAGCAAGTATGCCGATGAGCAAAAAATAAACCCAAGCCATCCGATAATGGTCACCATTGTATCTGTCATCTCCTTCAGTGCTTTCCGTTATGCGAATGTGCAGACGGTTTCATTGCCGCAGGCACTTGATTATGTTGCATCCGCAGCGAAAAGTGCAGCCGCCTCATGATCCTCAAATTTCTCGATCTGCGATTTCAACAGTCGCTTCATCTCGGCAGTAACCGCCTCATACCCTTTTTTGCCGTATAGGTTATGCATTTCGTGAGGGTCTTCCTTGAGATCAAAAAGCTCCCAAGCATCCACCCGCTCATAGAAGCGGATAAGTTTATACCGCGCATTGCGTACGCCGAAGTGAGGCGAAACGGCGTGCTCGCCGTTTTCGTAATAATGATAATAAACCGCATCCCGGATGGTGCTGTCGGGGTGGCGGAACAAAGGTTGCAGTGGCAACCCCTGCATATCTTGTGGTATCTCCGCACCACCCAGCTTGAGGAGGGTCGGTGCGATATCGGTATTCTCCACAAACCCGTCGACCACAGATCCCGGCTCAATCGTACCCGGGAACCGGGCCAACATCGGGGTACGGAATGACTCCTCATACATAAACCGCTTATCGAACCACCCATGCTCACCCAAATAGAACCCTTGGTCGGAAAGATAAATCACCAACGTGTTATCGGCCAATCCGTTTGCATCCAGATAGTCCAATATCCGTCCGATATTGCGATCCAGCGATGCCGCCGTGCTGAGGTAATCACGCATGTAGCGCCGGTATTTCCATTCCGCCAGGGCTCGGCCGCTAAGATTTTGGGCGTTGAAATCTGCAAAGATCGGCTGATAATACGCATCGAATTTCTGCCGTTGTTCGCTATTCATCCGCTTGATTGCCCCCTCGCGGTCGGCCGCGGCCACAGGCTCCATCTTCAGGTCGTAGCCCATCCGTATATCCTTGGCGATGTTCATTTCCTGTCCCGATGCCGCTTTCCGGCCTGCATAATCATCGTAGAACGTTTCGGGCAATGGAAAATCGACCGTGTCGTAGCGGCCGAAATCCGCGGTATCCGGCAACCAGGTACGGTGCGTTGCCTTATGGCCAATTACCAGGCAGAACGGTTCACTGCGATCGCGCCCATCCAGCCAGGCCACGGCCTTATCGGTAATGATGTTTGTTACATAGCCTTCTACGTGTTCCCGCTCGCCACCCGTGTTGATGAAATCGGGATTATAATATGCCCCTTGGCCGGGTAGGATGCTGTAATAGTCGAAACCTTGCGGACTATTCCCGAGGTGTTGCTTGCCGATCCACGCGGTTTGGTAGCCGACATTCTGCAGCCCCTTCACGAACAGATCCTGACCGTGGTCGAATGTAGACGTTGCGTTATCTTTGAAGCCATTTTTGTGACTGTATTTTCCCGTGAGTAAGGTAGCGCGACTGGGGCCGCAGATGGAGTTGGTTACGTATGCGCTCGTAAAGCGGGCCCCCTCGTGGGCAATCCGATCCATATTGGGGGTCGCCACCAAGCCATGGCCATAGGCTCCGATGGCCTGGAAAGCATGGTCGTCTGACACAATAAGCAGGATATTGGGGCGCTGCACCGACGCTATTTCCGTAACGGCAAAGGGTTGTTGAACGGCTACGTGAGCGGCTTGCTTCGCTACAGCCGCCTGTGCCACGGTAACGCCCTCCGGCCGATAGCGTTCAACAGGTGCCTGCTCACCAAACAATGTTTCGAACCATGTACATGCCGCGATGAACCGACCGATGTGGAGATCGAGGTGATACCCATCGCGCGTAAGGTGATCGCCGATGAAACTGGTACGCGCACTCTGGATGGCCGTACCGCAGGGCACCACCCTATCAATCGTAACCAACTTCCGCGTGTTCGCGGATGCTTCCATGATAGCGTGGTACATTTCATGCTGGTCGTTGTGATAGTTCGCAAAACCTGGGTGGGTGGAGTTAGCGGCATACGCCCATGTTTGGTGCCAGATATGTTTCACGCTGCGATCCGTTACGCTATCGATGTAACGGTGCAGTTTGGGGAGTGGCGCCGCGTAACTATCGGGCCGGCCTGATAGCGGACTGGCCTGTTGTAAAGACACATAATCCCACTGTTCATCATGCAGCGCCGTGCGTATACTAACGCCTTCTTTGGTGGTTTTTACCCCGTCAACATTTATCTTGCGGTAACTATAGGCTGCCTTGTCTGCCTGTGCATTTTCCCAATGTAACGATAGGGGCGCTCCCCCGATATACATATTGCCGATAATCATCGGCTTATCGGCCGCCACCGCCAACTCGTGCAGGTATTGTTCAACAGCATCTTGCGAAAAACTATTGCCAATAGCCAATACCCTCAAGGTATCGGGCTGTTCCCGAGCATTTACGCCATAGGCAATCCCTACAAAAAAGCTTATAATCAGTAAAAAACGAGTGATTTGAAACATGTCCAATTATAAGCACTTTTTTCTTTGCATCAATGGAATTTTTAGCATAGATTTGCCCGCACACGGTTTACCTGTGTAATATGCTGTAATCGATCAATGTCTGCATGTTTCATAAAAAGGCCATTTCATGAAGAGGAAAATATCAGTAGCCTGCCTGCTATTTGCTTGCCTATTTACTGTATCGCAAGCACAAACGTCGGCCGACCAGCCTGTAAACCCTTCCGATCCAGACAATCTAGCTAAAGATTACTTCTCCCAAATAATGGGCGTCGCGGTATCGGCTTCTACGAATACAAAACTTTACCAGTTTATATACGAATGGATAGGAACCCCTTATCGTTTGGGCGGAAAGACCAAACGCGGAGTGGACTGCTCGAAATTTGCATATGAGTTATACGATAAAGTTTTCAACACCACACTGGGCCACAATAGCCGCAACACCTACACGCAGGTGGACCCCATAGCAAAAGACAAACTGATGCCGGGTGACCTGGTATTTTTTAAGATACGCAGCCGTAATATTACCCATGTAGGCGTTTACATCGGCGATGATAAATTCGCACATGCTTCCTCGAGCCGCGGTGTGATGATCAGTGACTTGAATGATGCCTACTGGAAACGCTACTACTACAATGGCGGCCGAATGCTGGCTGCGGCCGAAACCAGCGGATCAAGCGAAGAACAGACACTATCACCATCGGTGCATTGAAAGTCGGGGGTGGCCATCGCACTGACAACTAGGAACATGTCTACGAAAAAGGTATTAATCCTCAACCAAGAGCAGATAGCAAAAAAGATTACCCGCATTGCCTATCAATTGGTGGAAGACAATTTCGAGGAAACCGCCATTGTCTTGGTGGGCATCGCTGATCGTGGCTATGTATTTGCCCAACGTCTGAAAACAGAACTGGAACGGATCTCCTCCTTCGAAATAACACTTATAAAAGTTACCCTGGACAAAACGAGCAGTACTTTACGTGCGGAGACGGATATCCCCATTGAACAGGCAAAAGACAAAGTCGTCGTGTTGGTAGATGACGTATTAAACAGTGGGCGTACACTGGCCTATGGCATCGGTGTATTTTTCGATGTGCCGTTAAAGAAGATGCGTACGGCCGTATTGATCGACAGGAGCCACCATAAGTTTCCGATATTCAGTGATTTCTCAGGCTTGAAGCTCTCTACCATCCTCAAAGAGCATGTTACGGTCCAACTCCGCGAACATGACGGCGGTGAGGATGCTGCATGGCTTATCTAATCTAAACCTGATTCCAAAGGCTACTTTACTTTTATTTTCAACGTCATCCCCGGTTTAATCCGGCTGCTCCGCAACCCATTGTCCGACTTGATCGCCGCAACACTTGTCGATTGATGCCGCTGGGCAATGCCCGACAGCGTGTCGCCCCTTTTTACGCGATAGGAGATATAGGAAGCACTGGCAGGCGACTCCGCAGAGGATTTAGTGGATTTCCCGCCCGAGGCCATCACGCGAAGCGGTTGCCCTGGTACAATGGTATTGTTCTTTAGCCTATTCCACACCTTTAGATCCTGAACGCTCACATGGTAGCGGTTGGCTATCTCACCGAGTGTTTCACCCTTTCGCACGCGGTGGGTAACGGCGTTCTCAGCCTCCCTAGTAGCGCCTTCATTCGCCGCATAAAATGCTTGCATCTTATTGGGGGTATTCAATATAGCATATAATGCCGGGTATGCTTGCGGCGGGGCTTCCGGCAGTATCAATCTTTTGGGCATATCGTCCGTGCCGTTCACCACCCCCCGTTTATAGGCCGGGTTCAGCGATTTGATCACCTCTTCTTCCACGTCCAATGCTTGAGCGACACCGCGCAACGGCACATGTTTCTGTACCCATACGATCTCGGTTTGCAGGGGGATAGCCGGCGACGCAGGAACAATACCGTGCTCTTCGGCATATTCCATCATGTAAGTAATGGCAATAAAAGCAGGCACGTAATTGCGGGTCTCGCGTGGCAGGAAACGGCTGATGGCCCAATAATCGGGATCGGCTAACCCCGACCGTTGGATAGCACGCAATACATTCCCCTTACCGCAATTGTAAGAAGCGATCGCCAACAACCAATCGCCGAATTCGTTGTACGCATCTGAAAAATACGCTGCGGCTGCACGGCTCGCGGCAATCGGGTCCTTCCGCTCGTCGACATAACTATCCATGGCGAGATCATACATCCGGGCGGTCCCAAACATAAACTGCCATAACCCCGTGGCACCGACCCGTGACACGGCATGTGGGTTCAATGCCGATTCAACAATGGATAGGTATTTAATTTCTTCGGGGATACCCGCTTGCGAAAACACCCGCTCATATATCGGGAAATAATAACGGGATAGCCCCATCATTTGTTCAAGATGCCGTTTGTACCGCGCGGTACTGTACGCATCGATATAAGATTGTACCTGGGCATTATAGGTAAGTGGAACCTCTTTCTGCAGATATATTAAGCGTCCTTCCACCGTTTCCGGCACGAATTCAAACATGGGCGACAACTCCACTTCCTCTTCGAGGTCAACGAAATTGATACTGTCTGCTATGAGTTCCAGTCGTATATCAATCGTCCGTTCGGCACTATTTTTTGCGGTTAATGTATCAGACAACAGATCATTAATGGGGAGGGTTTCGGATAGTGCCACTTGGACACATAACATACCACCTACGGCCATCGCCGAAATCTTATTTAACACCATGCTTTACTACGTTGGTCTACACATGCCATAAATTTCACATCTCAGCTATAGGTTAGCTTATTAGTGAATTACCAATACGATACTGGGTAAGTATATATTACGTGAAAACGTAAGGATTTATTTTTTATTGTACGGCCATCAATAAAAAATGGATCATTGAACAAGTAGCCGCTAAAATCAATGGACTTTACACCAAGGCAGAAGTTTGGCATAAAGTCCTTCTCCGTATTGGATACGGGTTATTTTTATTGCTTGTTCGATTCCAACTCTTCTTTAGGGCTTTCCGCTTTGGGGTTTTCCTTCTGTCCTTCTTTGAACTCCCGGATACCACGCCCCATTCCACGCATTAATTCGGGGATTTTCCGACCGCCAAACAATAAGAGAAGCGCTAAAACAATCAGGATAATCTCTTGGGCACCAAGAAATAACAACACTGAATCTACCATAACCGTTGTTTTAAATTTTTTTAATCCACCCTGCCTTCACAAACAGGGCGATGTTGCAAATGTACGTATAATATTTAATTCCACTGTTTATTTTTTGTTTATCGATTCCTTATTTGCTCTTAAGGCATCGATAAGCGCACTACCCGCGCACTACTTGGCTAACCACGGTTCCGGGTTTATCGGGGCCGCCCCTTCCCAGATCTCGAAATGCACTTCCGATGTTCCGTCTTGCGGATCCACCAATGCCGTTCCCAACGCTTGGCCTCGCTGAACGGTCTGCCCACGCTTCACCGTAGGGTTTCCAAGCTTTGTATACACCGTAAAGTATTTACCGTGCTGCACGATAATCGCGTACGATCCAGCCATATTGGCCACTTGAATGATCGTCCCGTCGAAAATCGCCTGCACCTGCGCATTGTTATTCGTTCGAATAGTGATTCCAGCATTTTCAACGGTAACGTTCCTTCCGATGGTGTGCCGCCCGAAGCGCTGCGTAATGATCCCTTGCTGCACAGGCCACGGCAGGCGCCCACGATTGCCGGCGAAGTCGGCCGAAAGCTTTGCAGCTGCCGGTGTATTGGCCAGCACTTCCGTATCGCTTTTGCGTACAGCAGGCTTTTCCGCTTCTACTTCTGCCACGGTTTTCCCTGTCCGCTCGGCTTCCAGTGCCAGCGCAGCCTTACGAGCCTCTTCTTCTATGCGGCGCTGTTCCGCAATTTCTCGCTGGATAGCGGTTCGGATGGCACGTGCCAAACGCTCATCCTCCTGCTGCTTCTTCCGCAGCTCCTGCTGGAATTTCTTCTCTTGCGTCGTAAGTGCCTGCAATACCTTGGATTGTGCACCCTGTTCCTGGGCAATGGTCTTCCTTTCGCTCTCTTGCTCGGCAAGCAATGAAGCCTGCTCCTTTTTGCTAGCCTCCAGTTGCGCCACTTTCAGGGCAATTTCCTTCTGCGTCTCTTCGATTTCTTGGGCGCGCAGCTTTCGCGAGTCATTGAATTGCTGAAGGTATTTGACGCGCTTGAACGCCTGGTTGAAATCTTTCGAGGCGAAGATAAACATCATCTTATTATATGCATTCCGGTTGCGGAAGGCGAACATGATCATGCGCTCATAGTCTTTTCGCAACTTTTCAAGCTGGTCACGAAGGCCCTGAATGGTTTTGTTGTGGGATGCAATCTGATTGTTGATCAGTTTGATTTCGCTGCTAATGGTACTGATTTTCTTTTCGCGCAGGCGCAACTGGGTATTCAGGGCGTTTACTTGCTTGAGCGATAAGCTTCGATCACTCGACGTGGTTTTCAGGCTTTGGTTAAGGCGTTCAATCTCCTTATTCAACTGCTCCCGCTGCTTCCGCAACTCGGCACTGCTCTGTGCATGGACAGCAGCCAGCGTTAAAAAGAAGAATACAATTACGCTTAATGTTCCTTTTAGATAACTCATCTATATACCACTTAAAACCTCAGCTCGCAGCCCATTATTGTCTGCGAAAGTAATAAATCTACACCGATAATTATGCATCGTTCTGCATTATTGAACTTCCGTGTATCTCGATGGAACGGTGAAAGGCATTTCAACCTTCTCATCGTAAACCACGTTGCTATACCGCATCTCGGATTGAAGGGTCAGATGAGATGAAGTGATCGAAATCTCCATATGATTGGGAAAGAAATTTCCAGCGACCAACCGGTAATCGGAATAAAACGCCTCCAATTGTTGGTTACGTGCCGGCGCCGATATCGCGGTATATTTATTTTGGTAATCAGTACCCACGCGCACGGAATACCCCAACCCTTCCGACTGCCTTTGCAGCAGATAACCATCGGCACCCTGCCAAACCGCCAAACCATCACCCGCCATCTGGTGAAGCACATCACCTACCAACAAACTTTCCAAGCTGGCAAAGTCCAATCCGTTGCCTGTAAAATTACGTAAGTATACAAAAGGCTTTCTGATATATTCGGATCGCAGGCGGTTGATGACTTTAATGCTATCGGGGGTAATGAGCACGCGTGCGACCTCAATGCCCATGAGGGCCGTCATTGAAATCCAGATGGCCTCGCCGCGTACCAGACGTACGTTGGCTGTCACATCGTAACGTTCCTTCCCATTGACGGTGAGCATACTTTTGGCGCGGCCACTGAACGTATTGTAGTGCAGTTGCTGTTCGGCAATACGGTCCATCACCTCCACCTTCGCCGCCCCTGATACTTCCTCTTCACTGCTTCCCGATGAAACAACCCGCTTCTTCGGCCCACATGAAAACACCAGCGCCAATACGAGGTAACACCCGGCCCACCTAATCAATGTATTGCTTCGCATCGATTTTTTGGGATAGTTTATCAATATCCTTGCCAACCGCTTGGGAAAGGTTTCTGGCCTTCTTCCATTGGGCGACGGCTTTGTTTACATGCCCCAGTTTCGCCAGGATATCGCCATAGTGTTCCAGCAAGGTTTCCGATGCGGAGCCAGCGCGCTCTATCGCCTTCTCAATCCATGACAACGCCGTTTCATAGTCGCCCTGTTGGAAGAGGACCCATGCATACGTATCTTGATACGACGGGTAATCGGGCTCCAATTCATTAGACCGCCGGGACATTTCGGCCGCAAGCGGTAGCTTCTGTTTACGGAGGGCTAGATAATAAGCATAGTTATTCAAAGCATAGGCATTGGTACTGTCTAACGCGATAGCCTCCTCATATGCCACATCTGACTCGGCATGCATATCCATCGCATTATAAACATCGCCCAAACTGCTGTACAATTGCGTCAAGAGCCGCTCATTTTCCCCGTTTGCATTATTTAGGGCCGCCTCCAAATGCGTACGTGCCGCTTGATAGTGCTTGTTCGCCAGATAGCCATGACCGGTAAAAAATAAGATGAGCGGCTTACCGGGAAAGAGCGCCAGCGCTTCCTTTCCATGGGATTCGACATCGTCATACCGGCCCAACTGCAGTTCGACTTGCAGCAACTGTTGCCAAACACCTTCGATATACTGGTTGATATCCAGCGCTGCCAAATAGGCGTCACGGGCCACATCCGGTTGCTGCAATTGCATGTAGATGTCACCCCGCACCGCATGGGCTTTAACTTCCTTTGGATAATTCTGTGTAAACAAATCGGCCAATTCGGCAACGTAAATCTCATCGAGCGAGTGTCGTTTATTGGCAAGCGCGCTGTACAGTATACCCGCTTTGGCATCCATGCCCAAGCTGTCGCTGCCAAACGCCTCCTTAAGATAACGATACGCCTGTTTTTGCTCCCCCATGGCCAAGTAAGCATCCGATTTGCCAAGTAGTACGAGCGGCTCGTTGGGGAAGATAGCTATCGCTTCATCCAAAAGGTCAATGGCCTTCTTGGTTTCGTCCACCTTCGTATACATCTCCGCCAGCAATATATAAGCCTTGCTCTCACGGGGCTTTCTAGCAACCAGGTCTTCCAACTCAGCGATGGCTGCCTCCGTGTTGCCTTGAGCCAGGTAAATTTGATGCTTCGTGAGGTATAGATCATCGGTCTTCCCGAATCGTGCGCTTATCGTGTCGCACGTGGCCAAGGCAGCCTCATACTTTTTGTCTAGGAATAACGCGTAAGCCTTCTCGTGATAGAAGGAAGCATTTCCGGGATTAAGCCGGATAAGCTCATCCAATACGACAGGGATGGCTTTTACGTTTCGGGTTTTCCGGTATACTTCCAGTACGATGTTCCAATAATTTTCGTTGTCCGGCTTAAGCTCGGCTGCCCGTAATGCGGCATGGCTGGCGGCGGCAAAATCTTCATTTTCCGCGTATATCTGAGCCAGTTGGGAATGGGCTAGATCGTTGTCAGGCTGTAGCTGGATTACTGTTTCGAACGTCTTTTCCGCCAGTGCCAATTGCCCCGATGCCTTCTGCTTCATTCCCTTATCATACAGGTTTTTGACTATCAAACTATCGGTAGTATGCCCGGTACCGGCCACCTTCGTCTCTTGGGCGATGGTAACCCCAACCATGCACCATACGCTGCTAACCACAACCATAACCCGGGAAACCTTAATCATTACTCGCCACATAACTTTGAAAAATAAATTTTATTGTTGTACCTTTGCAGTCCCTTAAAATAAAGGGGTTAAATATATTTATTAATTATTTCAAAACAAAGCAAGTGAATACGTTAAGTTACAAAACTGTCTCTGCCAACAAAAACACCGTCAACAAGGAGTGGATTGTTGTTGACGCTGAGGGCGAGATTTTGGGGCGCTTGTCATCCCAGATTGCCAAGGTAATCCGGGGGAAACACAAGCCATCGTACACCCCACACGTAGACTGCGGCGATAACGTGATCGTGATCAATGCAGACAAAGTAAGGTTGACTGGCAACAAGCTCGAAGACAAAGTGTACCAGCGGTACACCGGTTATCCGGGTGGCCAGCGTTTCAATTCTCCGAAAGAATTATTGGCGAAGCACCCCACGCGTATCGTGGAAAAGGCCGTACGTGGCATGCTACCCAAAAACCGGTTGGGGCGCGTCTTGTTCAAGAACCTGTATGTATATGCAGGCAACGAACACCCCCATGCAGCGCAAAATCCAAAAACTGTTAAATTCTAAGGAGTAAAGAAATGTCGACAACAAACACTTCAGGAAGAAGAAAAACCGCAGTAGCCCGCATTTACCTGAGCGCAGGCAGCGGTAATATTACCGTAAACGGCAAAGACTATAAGGAGTATTTCCCTACATTGCCATTACAATACATTGTGACCCAAAGTACAGAAGTAGCTGGAGCAACTGGCAACTATGATGTAAAGGTTAACGTAGCCGGCGGCGGCATCAAAGGGCAAGCAGAAGCAGTTCGCCTAGCCATCGCCAAGGCATTGATTACCCTAGACCCCGAGGTGAAACCTGCGCTACGCGCGAAAGGATTGGTAACACGCGACGACCGGATGGTAGAGCGTAAGAAACCAGGACGCCGCAAAGCACGTAGGAAGTTCCAATTCAGTAAACGTTAATCTTTTAAGGAGAACAAAAAAATGGCAAGAACGACATATCAAGAGCTGTTGGATGCAGGTGTACACTTCGGTCACCTTACCCGCAAATGGGATCCGAAAATGGCCAAGTACATTTTCATGGAGCGCAATGGCATCCATATCATTGACTTAAATAAAACCCTCACCAAACTGGAGGAAGCGGCTTCCGCAATCAAGCAGGTGGTGAAATCAGGAAGAAAAGTGCTATTCGTAGCCACCAAGAAGCAAGCGAAGGAAATTGTTGCCGAACAAGCGAAGGCTGTAAACATGCCGTTTGTGACCGAACGTTGGCTCGGCGGGATGCTTACGAACTTCGCCACCGTCCGCAAGTCGATCAAAAAGATGTCAAACATCGACAAAATGACCAAAGACGGCACCTTCGATGTATTATCGAAAAAAGAAAAATTGATGATACAGCGCGAACGCGTAAAATTGGAAAACCTCTTGGGGGGTATCGCCGATTTGAACCGCTTGCCGGCTGCCCTTTTCATCATCGACGTGAAGAAAGAGCATATTGCCGTAAGTGAAGCCATGAAGCTGAATATCCCAACGTTTGCTATGGTAGACACCAACTCGGACCCTTCCAACATCGATTTCCCTGTCCCTGCCAACGATGATGCATCCAAATCGATTGCCCTCATCACGGAAATCATTGGAAAGGCAATTCAGGAAGGGCTTGAAGAGCGCAAACGCGACAAAGAGGAGGAAGCTGAAAAAGAAGCCGCAGCTGCAAAAGCCAAGATAGACAACGGCGAAGAAGCGGAAGTTGAAGTCGAAGCGAAAGAAGAAGCCAAGGCCGATACCGACGGAAAACGCCCCCGCAAAGCAAAAGCCGAGGCCACTGCCGAAGCTGAAGGCAGCCAAGACGGAGAATAACCGCATATTTAAACCGGATGGACAGGGGGCGCTGGAAGAGATATCAACTTCCGTCAACCCATGTACCATCCGGTTTTTTTATCCATTACATTTATGGCGCCACGAAGCTTAGCGCCATGTAGATATGGAGGGTTAAAGACCAACAAATCAATCGTACATAACAAAATAAGGAAAATAGCATGTCCACAGTACAAATTTCAGCATCAGATGTAAATAAGCTGCGCCAACAAACCGGTGCCGGCATGATGGATTGTAAAAAAGCACTAATCGAAGCGAATGGTGACTTCCAAGCTGCAATCGATTATCTGCGTAAAAAAGGAGCCAAAGTGGCTGCTAGCCGCCAAGACCGCGACTCCAACGAGGGCATAGTGATCGCAAAAACTACCACCGACGGAAAAAAGGGTGTTATCATCGAACTCAACTGCGAAACCGATTTCGTAGCGAAGAATGCGGATTTCGTCGCTTTCGGTGAGAGCATTGCAGATCAAGCGGTAGCCCATGCCCCCGCTTCCCTTGACGCGCTGAAGCAGCTGGAAATAAATGGCGTAAAAATCGCCGACTTATTACTTGATCAAACCGGTAAAATCGGTGAAAAGATCGATGTCTCAAAATATGAGACAGTTGAAGCAGAAAAGGTCGTTGCCTATATCCACGGCAACTATCGTTTAGGCGTATTGGTTGGCCTCAGCAGTGCAGCTGACGGCGCGGATGAAGCCGGAAAAGACGTCGCTATGCAGATTGCTGCGATGAATCCCGTGGCTATCGACAAAGGTGATGTGGACACCCACACCATTGAACGCGAATTGGAGATTGCAAAAGAGCAAATCCGGGCGGAAGGCAAACCGGAAGAGATGGTTGAAAAGATCGCTCAAGGTAAGCTTAACAAGTTTTATAAAGAGTCTACGCTCTTGAACCAAGAATTCGTGAAGGATTCCTCGAAGAACATCGCACAATTCTTAGATGGTGTTTCTAAGGGATTAACGGTTACGGTGTTCAAGCGGGTTCAATTGGGCGCGTAAGCCACCGACATAGTTATTGATGCCACCTCCGGTTCAGAACGGGAGGTGGCATTTTAATATTGCCCCGTTGGAATAATCATTTAAAATATTATTGATTTTTGACTATTTGCAGCCGAAAATTAGTAACTTGGGTTGTTGAAATGACTAACTATTTCCTTTAAAAAAATTTGACAAGGCATTGATTACCGTGATGTGCCAAAAAAGCATCCTGGGTTCTAAATCCGCTGAAACATGGAAACGAAAATTTCCGTCTTATATGTAGACGACGAAGAGAACAATTTGATTTCTTTCAAAGCCACCTTCCGTCTTAAATATAAAATATATACCGCTTTGAATGGTATTGATGCCATGCAGATCATCGAGCAGCATCCTATAGATATCATCATTACCGATCAGCGGATGCCCCAAATGACAGGGGTTGAATTCCTTGAAGAGGTTATAAAAGTTTATCCTGACCCCATGCGAATACTACTGACCGGCTACGCCGATATGAGTGCTGTAGTAGACGCGGTGAATAAAGGAAAGATATTCCATTACTTGAGCAAACCCTGGAGCGAAGAAGAGCTGGATGAAACGATACAGAGAGCGTATGCGATATTCTCCGAACGGAAAAAAATAAAAGAATCTTTTTCGCAACTCGAAATCACAAATGAGCAACTTGAATTCTTGCTGCGCCAAAAGTTGCTCTCATAAGACCCCACCGTTTGGCTAATTCTATTTACTGGGTATGGTCACTACAAATGTTGTTCCTTCCCCTTCCACGGAGTTAACTTCAATCTCACCGCGGAGCTTGGCCAACGCACTTTTCACATTATAAAGCCCAAACCCAGTACCCTCCGCCTGGTCGTTTCCTCTAAAGAATAACTTGAAGATCTCACCAAGGTCTCCCGCGGCAATACCTATACCCGTATCCGTCACACCGATAATTGCCTTTCCACCCTCCACAACCACCGATAACCGGACGGTCTTGTTGTCATGTGCTCTTTTTTGATATTTGAATGCATTGGACAACAGATTATGTAAAATAAGTTTCAACGTCGTTTCGTCGCTCTTGAATTCTTCTTTTTGATTACTTTCAATCGAGAAAGTCACATGGTTATTCTGCGTATAAATACTGTAAAAGCTTTTCAAGTACCCGAAGAGGTTTTTAAAATCAATATCGGAAATGGTCAATTCACCCCGCTTCAGCAGATAATAATCGTGCAGGCTATTGATATAAGTGTTCAGCCTCAACACCGAGCTCTCCATAAGCGCAAGAATTTCATGGATGCGTTCAACGGAATCGAACTCCAACCCCAGCTTGATAGCAGACAAGACACCTGTCAACGGATCGCGTAAATCGTGGCTGACGCTATATGCGAACTTATCAAGTTCATCATAGGCTTTTTGCAATTCATCGTTTCGCAACGCCAACATCGAATCCGTAATGAAAAATTTATTGGCTTCTTCGATGGATGAAATAATCTCCTCCTCTACCCATGGTTTGCGTACAAACCGAAAAATATGCCCTTTATTTACCGCGTCTACAACCGTTTCCAAATCAGCATAAGCGGTCAGCAGAATCCGTACAGGAAGCGGGAAGTCTTTCTTAACCTCATGCAAAAATTCAATACCGGTCTCTCCCGGCATGCGCTGATCGCAGAAAATGACCCGTATATTCGGGTTCGAACGCAAAACCGCTCTCGCCTCATCCGTGCTTATTGCCGTATGAATCGGATACCGGTACCTGAAAGTCGCCTTGAAACTGATCAGGTTATTGGCTTCGTCGTCAATGTAAAGTATTTCCGGAGATTGGAGCATCACACAAGGAGAAGTCTATATGGTTAATGTTCTATTTAGCAAAAATAGCATAATTGATTTAATAACGTAAACTTATTACATCTGTTGCTTAAGCGGGATAACGATTAAAAAAGAAACCCCCTCACCAACCGAGGAGTCGACTTTGATTTCACCGCCGTGCTTTTTGATGGTATTGTAGACAATAGACATACCCAAGCCGGTGCCCTCTCCCACGTCTTTTGTGGTGAAAAAAGGTTCAAACATCTTCTCTTTTACTTGATCAGACATACCTACCCCATTATCACGGATAGCTACTACGGCATTTTCGGCATCAACAGTCGTTTGGATCTCCAAAATACCTCCCGGCTTCCCGCCAAATTTCTCATTGATGGCATAAATCCCGTTCGTAATGATGTTTAAAAAGACCTGGTTTAACTTACCCGGATAGCATTCCACTGGTGGTAAAGCACCAAATTCCTTTACAACGGTAATATTTTCCTTGATCACGCTGTTGAGAATGACCAATGTGGATTCCAGTCCTTCGTTGATATCCGCGAATTTCAAGGATTCTTCGTCGACACGTGAGAATATGCGCAGGCTTTTAACAATCTCAGCTGTTCGACTAGCTCCCTCATGCATTCCCTTAATGAGAAAATCTATTTCCGTTTTGAGGTAAGGTACGTCAATCTCTTCTTTATATGCGTCTATACGCGTCGCTTTTTCGTCAAACGGTATATCGTCAGCCAGCGCTATGCGCTCCACCTCGTCGAGCACATCCCAAATCATGTTAATATCTCGTTTAAGTGGCGCAACATTGGACGTTACGAAATTTATCGGGTTATTTATCTCGTGGGCCACCCCGGCAGTAAGTTGGCCAAGAGACGCCATCTTTTCTGCCTCAACAAGTTGGGACTGCGTTTCCTTCAGGTGCGCTAAAGTCTCCTGTAATGACGCATTGGATTCCTTCAGTGCATAAGTACGTTCCTCTACCCGCCGTTCCAAAACAATATTCTGTTCGCGTACTAGCTTCTCATTTTCCTTTGCAATCGCTATTGCCTTAACTTGCGATTCTTCTTTTTCTTTTCTATAGGTATTTATCCGATCCGCCAGGGCAAATGAAAGGAGGGTGACTTGTATTACCGACCCAATCTCCAGAATATTAGCCGTAAATGTGTTATAAGGTACGACGTTGAAGTTTCTTAAAACAAAGATGACTACAAAAACTAAGAAAATGGAATAGGCAATCAGGTAAAAATAGGCCGCACGGTTATTCTTTCGCCTTATCTTCTCAGCAACCCAAAGCAAGTAAACCGAGCCACCCATTGCACAAAATTGAATGATTTCAACCCCCGTCTGCGTCGAATCAATCATTCCAATGACAAAGCCGATCAAATAACAACCGATAAAGATATTAATCCCCCAATCAAGTTTCAGCGAATATCGCCTTACTTGCAAAAACTGTTTCGTAAAAAAGCCGGTTGTAACTCCGGACAACACCGGGATAATCAGTGAAGCATGAAGGGCCATCCATACATTATCCGGCCATAGGTATTGCGTGGTATACCCTTTGAATAACGCCTGGCTCAAACCGACAAAGATGATGTAAGCTATGTAATACAGGTAAGCAACGTCCCGCACGGAGAGATAGACGAATAGGTTATAAATAACCATGATACCGATAACGCCCAAGTAAATTCCGAATAACAACTGACCGAACGCAAAAAACTCAAGTATACTTTTCTCGGTACCGACGTAAATAGGCAACTGGAGCTGGTCTACGGTGCGGACCTCTAATATGAGGTCGACAATTTCCCCTTCTTTGAGCGTAATCGGGAAAACATAATTCGGATTATCATCATAGAGCCGATGAGAAAAAGGAAAAGTTTCTCCGGAAGTTCCCATATGGGAAATACCGCCATCATTTCCCACGGTATACAGCGCGACGAAATCCAGCGACGGCTGGTCAATAGATACCAATAAATCCGGTGACGCACTTTCGTTAATTAAAGAGAATTTTAACCACGCCGTTGATTTGGTGATCCCGAGGTTAGGAATATCTTCAACCAACGTGACGAACCGATTATTCGATATCGTTTCTACGGATAGGGTATCCGAATCATCTAAAAAATAAGAAATCCCTTTATTTATTAGGAGTGGCTGAGAACCACCCTCATACACATAAACCGCCGGTTGCATCCCACTCGTCTCACCACCATCCTGTTGATAAGCTAGGAGGCTTATCATAAAGATTATCATCAAATTGCCCGCAACATTTACCACGGCTAGGGAATTAAAAGGTTATACTCCACTTTGAACGTGCCCTTCGGTCCCCGCTCGTCGTGCAACTGGTGCGGCTGCTCCCTCAATGATATAATTTTCCGCTGCTCTGCCTCATCAGCATGGCTTAAATCACGAATATCCCGCAATCTCATGGCCGTAGCGATCAAATCGTCTTTTGGGTAATAAAACAAACCACGGTTGCCTAAATCGGATTCCACTACGGCCCCGACACGTTTTCCCATCCGTACAGTAATAGGGGCGCAAAGCACAAAAATACTTTTAACAGGAAGTTGAGTGGAAACAACAGCCCCCACCCTAGCGAGAATGTAACTTCCGATTCCCATACCGGCAACCTCCCTTGAATTCCAAAGCCCACACAATTCGCAGGTCCCCCCGTTAATTTGATCTTCTTTTACCATTTGAAAAATCTTGGCATCGTATTTACCCAACGCAATTTCAATGGGCAACATATATTCACCCGTGGCAATCTGTAACCTTGCGCCACCATAAACGGTCCGCGTGTCCTTATCTTCCACCAAGATGACTATTGTATTATTATCTTCTACCCAGTCCTGCCTATTCGAGGTAATTTTCGAAATCCCGAATATCTCTAGCAGCTTTCGGTGCCCAACAATAAATTTTTCGCAAGCTTCAGGGTCGTTTGGCGCCTTAAAAGTCCTTATTTGAATCATTGATGAATGGATGGTTCCCTGAATAACTCTTCGAAATCAACAAAATACCTACCTGAAGGCATCTGTTTACCCAATAAAATCCTCCTACACGCCTCCGTCACCATTGCTCCCCCTAGCACCACCGCCGATGCCAGTTGGGGCCATCCAACAATGGTCCTGTTCAGTTCTCCCAATGATCGCATCATCTCCTCCGAAACATTACCCATCCCGATGAACTTAGCCAGGTACTCGACTTTTTCATCAAGACTTAAGTTTTTTAGCTTATGCGCCAATTCAGGGCTTGGAATCCGTTCCAAATCCGCAACAGCACCGTGCAAGATTGGTCTTTCATTTTCAACGTCGAATCGCTCGATATCCAGCATCCCTCGGTCGTTCGTATCCATCACCACGGGTATCCGGAGGGATCGTGATCTCAACCGACTCTGTACCTTTACGTCAATCCCATCGCATTCTTCCACCAATACATCAATCTTTCCACCTTTGCAAAAAAAATCATCGATATTCTGATCATTCACCCCCTCCGTATAGCAAATAACGTTGATAAACGGATCGATTTCAGCTATTTGTCTAGCGGCAATAATCGCTTTGTTAAGGCCGAGATCTTGAATGCCGGTCCGTATCCGGTTCATATTGCTTAATTCGACATCATCGAAATCTGCAAGTCTGATTTCTCCGCAGGTCCGTTCCATCGCTATCGTTAATGCAATGCTTTGCCCAACCGATAATCCGATAACACCTATCTTCTTCGTCCTCAGTACATCAATCTCATGAAAATCAATTTTATACACATTGCGATTTGTACGTACCCGTACGAATTCTTCTTCATCAAGCACATGTACGCAGTTGTTATTCCATGGGAAATACACCCATACACCATACTCGTCGAATCCCCGCCCACCTGTTCGTTCAGCGTAAAAAGCCTGGCGCTCTGCATCTCCCCATATCTTTCCCGGAAAAGAAATACGCATCAACTCGTCTAACTGCTGCCGTATGGTGTCATGTCGTTTTATTTTGGGATCTTGCGCAAATAATGCATCGAATGCCTGTTTATCTTCTTTAGTAGATAAACGAAAGAAAAGAGGCCGGTATGTTGCCTCCTCTTGTCGTTGATTGGTCATGTCCAAATTAATATTCGTTCTAAGGCCAAAAGCCTCTCCATATTCGTTAGCCAGTATCCGGCATCATTACACTTCGCGGGTACATAACGCCCCGCATTCAACCGGTCACTCAGATTAATCGCGCCGATTGCTTACCCAAATGAGTAACACCCGTTTACCTGTGCTACATCATAATGAACACAGGTATGAGCTTTCACCTAGCGGATAAAATGGGATACATTAAGCCCTTCAAATTGAATGGATGAGACCGCTAATTCCCAATGGAATAAAGGTAGTGTTTAGTAACAAAAAACAAAACCTTTCCTCCATTTGTTGTAGATAATTTACTACATCTCGTACGATTCGATATTTCCAAAAAAACAAACCGTTGAGGCTTGGAGTTACCGCCTTGCAAGCCTATTTAAATCCGCTGGCACCCCCCAAAAATAAAAAGGCCGGTACATCCGTACCAGCCTTGTAGCGGGGAGCAGGATCGAACTGCCGACCTCAGGGTTATGAATCCTGCGCTCTAACCATCTGAGCTACCCCGCCAAAAATTGTTTGCAAATATAGTTTATTTTCCCTTTCTTTAGAAAAAAAGTTATTAAAGCTATAGAAACGACATAACCGCTTAATCATCAAAATAGGCATGGCAGAAAAAATCAAATTCCATTTGGAATACGAAATCAAGTCCTCCCCGAAAATTCTATTTTCTTTCTTGCACGAACCCAATGCGTTGGCTCAATGGTTTGCCGACGACGTAAACTTCAAGGATGGCATTTATGAGTTCAGTTGGGATGGTGAGCTGCATATTGCCAAATTAATCAGCTTAAAGGAGAATAAGCTAGTAAAGTATAAATGGCTGGATGATGAGCCGTATCATTTCGAAATGGAAATCGTGCAGGATGAACTCACCAACGACGTTGCGCTTGCCATCACTGATTTCTCGTGGGAAGAGACCCTCGATGACCGCAAGCTCATTTGGGACAATCAAATCGAATATCTCCAAAGCGTTATAGGTGCCTAAAAAATCGTACCTTTGCGTTTAAGGTAGTCAGGGGCACGTATTTTGATGAAAAAAATCCATCTTCTCATCCTGAAATCTTTCATCAGGCCATTTATCGTCACGTTCTTTATCGTGATGTTTGTCCTCCTTATGCTTTTCCTTTTCAAGTATATCGATGATCTCATTGGCAAAGGTTTCGAATGGTATGTCATCTTAGAACTGCTTTGGTATGCAGCAGCGACCAACGTAGCCATGGCCTTGCCGCTATCCATGTTATTGTCATCCATCATGACATTCGGAAACCTGGGCGAAAGCTATGAATTGGTAGCAATCAAAGCGGCTGGGGTGTCGTTACGGAAAGCGATGGCTCCCTTATTTCTCCTCGTTGGCCTCTTCAGTGCCGGCGCATTTCTATTCAGCGATTATATCATGCCCATCGCGAATCTCAAAATGGGGTCTCTGCTTTATGATGTCCGGATTAAACAAGCAGACTTTTTTATCAAGCCGGGCATTTTCAACAACACCATCCCGGGATACTCCATTCGAGCCGAAGGCAAAAGCAAGGACGGAAAAATCCTATACGATTTGATGATTTATGACCACAGCAAGAACAGTACCGCTAATAACGTACTGTTGGCCGAAGAGGGATACATCTACAATTCGCCGGACAACAACACCATGATCCTCAAGCTTAAAAATGGTGTACGCTATGAGGATAGCCGGGCAAAGGATGCGCGCGTGTATAACCCCCGGCAGCAGTTTACCCGATTCTATTTCGACGAAACCGAGCAGAAGTTTGACATGTCTGCCTTCCAAATGAAACGAACGGACGAAAACTTATTCAAGAGCCACCATGCCATGCTGAACTTAAAGCAGCTAAAGCATTATACAGACTCCAACGCGCACCAGATGGACAGCCTGCGGAATACTGTATTCCCGGAAATCAAATCCTACTATTATTATTTCAACGATTATTATAAAGCGAAAGACACTACCGCGACACTTGCGGGGCCCATACATTACCAAAAAGACTTTATCTCAACTATTCCAACTGAAAAGCGCAGCATGATGATCAGCAGCGCCCTGAGCCAAGTACGCTATATCAAGGATGTCGTCATGCTTAAAGCGGATGAAGATGATTTTTACAGCAATAAGAATATCCTATACAATGTAGAGTTCCAGCGTAAGTTCACCCTGGCCGTATCGTGCCTGTTGTTATTTTCCATCGGTGCGCCATTGGGCGCGATTATCCGCAAGGGCGGGCTAGGCTTGCCGGTGGTCGTTGCCATTATCTTCTTCCTTATTTATCACATCATTTCAACCGTTAGTGAGAAATCGGCCAAAGAGGGTAATATCGATACCTTTTGGGGCATGTGGATGGCTATCTTCGTATTATCTCCATTGGCAATTTTTCTCGCTTACAAAGCGGCCTCGGACTCGGCGTTATTTGATATTGAGCAGTATCGCCTTAGAATAAACAAAGCACTCGGCTGGGTTAAGGCACGTTTAGGCATGGTCGACCGGGCGCAACCCTCGCTGCCTAAATCTTTACAAGACGATTATATAAAGTCGTCTTAAGAAAGGATACCTTTGTATCATAAAAAAGCACATAAATGAGTAGCAAGCTAGATACCATAGAAGAGGCGATCAAAGAGATACAACTTGGCAAAGTGGTTATCGTGGTAGATGATGAAGATCGTGAAAACGAAGGGGACTTCGTTACCGCCGCTCGTAACGCTACGCCTGAAGTGGTCAATTTCATGGCCAACCATGGGCGCGGTCTGGTATGTGTCCCGCTTACCGAGGAACGTTGCAAAGCCCTCGATCTGAACCTGATGGTGGGTAACAATACCGCTGTCTATGAAACAAATTTTACCGTATCTGTAGACTTGCAGGGTTATGGTTGTACAACCGGGATATCGGCTTCGGACCGCTCGAAGACGATCAAAGCACTTATCAATCCAAACATTAAACCCGAAGAATTTGGCCGACCGGGGCATATTTTTCCATTGATTGCAAAAGACGGCGGCGTACTTCGCCGTGCAGGTCATACCGAAGCAGCGGTCGACCTCGCTAGGCTCGCGGGATTCGAATCGGCCGGTGTGTTGGTCGAGATCCTCAAAGATGATGGCGAAATGGCCCGGCTACCGGATTTGATGGAAGTTGCTAAGCGATTTGACTTGAAAATCATCTCCATCCAAGACCTGATTGAATATCGGCTCAGCAAAGATTCGTTGATTACCCGCGAGGTATCTGTCAGCTTACCCACCGAATGGGGACAGTTCAACCTTACGGCGTATACACAGAAAAACACGGGTGAACAGCACGTAGCCCTTTATAAGGGCGAATGGGAACCGAATGAGCCTATTTTGGTACGTGTGCATAGCTCTTGTGTAACCGGTGATATTTTCGGTTCCTGCCGGTGCGACTGTGGACCGCAATTGCACCGCGCGATGCAAATGATTGAAGAGGAAGGTAAAGGTGTGGTTGTCTATATGAACCAAGAAGGACGAGGTATTGGCTTAGTAAATAAACTTCACGCATATAACCTACAGGAAAACGGGCTGGATACCGTAGATGCTAACCTGGAGTTGGGCTTTAAGCCCGATCATCGGGACTATGGTATTGGTGCGCAAATATTGAGAGACCTAGGCATAACGAAAATGAGGCTAATGAGCAACAACCCTACTAAACGGGCTGGGCTTGTTGGTTATGGACTGGAAATTGTAGAAAACGTGCCTATCGAAATCGCTCCCAATCCTTTTAACGAACAGTATCTCCGTGCCAAACGAGACCGCATGGGGCATACCATCATGCGAGATCGCCACTCATGATTTGGCGGTAAAGCCGCATCAATACCAATGCCAAGCATGCCAGGAAGCCGCCAAGGAAACCACCAATAATAACGGCTTTCAGTTTCCCTAGCTTGTCGTTTTCCAGTGGAAGGATAGGCTTATCCAAAACTTGGATAACTGGTTTTTCGTTACGCAGGGTAATTTTCGCAAGTTCTTGGTTCTTTACTAGTTCGGTTAAGATTGCCGTATTGGCTTGGACATCTACCGTGTGCAGCTGCGATCGAACGCGCAGGCTTTGGAATGCCCGATTCGGATTCGGATTGGCATCCGTGGCAGCCGCTACGCCACTGATTGCTTCATTGAGTTCCCTCCGCACCGAATCCACTTGATGAGTAAGTACGTCTAAATTCTCCTTTGCCTTCTGTGTGCGCGTTTGAACGTAAAAATCCGTCGCATTCTTAATCAACATCTCTGCAAATACTTTCGAAAACCCTTCATCCGGACTTTCCACCTCAATGGTAATGATGTTAGACTTCTTATCGAGTTTTTCGACAACCAGGTTTTCCCTCAAAATTGCTTTGTAAAACGTTGCCATCAAGCTATCCTGCAAAAAAACACCGGTGGTATCGCGAAATTGCAGATCAACCAATTGCGGCTTCTTTGACGCCCATTTTTCGCGAAGATTATGGTAGGCGATATAGCGGTCGACCAATAACGTCTTTTTACCATCCAACGCTACTTCCGTTAATAATGTTTCATCGACCATCGAACGCGATTTCAAAAACTCGATGATGTTGTCACCCTTGAAAAATCCGCCGATACTGCCGATGCCGCCTAAATTGAAGCCGAACTGCTCGGCGATCGTTGCGGCAGCTCCCAAGCTTCCTTGGGATGCGCTCGACTCATCCATAACGAAACTTAATGTCGCGGTGTAGTCCGTTTTCTTGAACAAGGAATAGCAAAGACCAAGTGCAGCGCCCAACAACGCGATCATTAGGATGATCAGCCATTTATTCAGCAGATACCGAATCAAAGCGACCATCTTTATGATCAGCTCCCTCAAACCGACCTTATTATATTGACCGTGCCCGGCATTCATGTTTGTATCACCCATTTACTTTTCTAAATAATCAGCGCAACATGGTTAGTATAATAGCTACCAGAGAAGCAGCACCAGATCCGATTCCGAGCAATTGTTGCGGGGTTAATGGTTCTTTTATTTCCTTCTGGGGGACGAAAATCTCAGCTCCCGGCTTTATTGGTGGATAGTTATTGAAAAATAAAAACCGGTTGGTACTTTTCACCGAGCCGTTGGCGTACAATACATATGCGCTTTTCCGTAAGGCACGTGACGAGAACCCTCCCGCTTGCGAAATATACTGCTTAAACCCTTTTGATGGCGCGTATACCGCGATGGAAGGCGCAAGCACTTCACCGGAAATTTTCACGGTCTGCAATTCTTTGGGTACCCTAACCACGTCACCATCTTGCAAGATCAAATCGCCGCGATAGCCCGGATTCTTGATGATACGCTCCAGGTTAATTCCTACAAATTCATTATTGGTATTCCTATCAATGGCCAATTCGTCAATCACACTTTCATCGTTTTGCAATTGCCTTAAAGTAAGCATGCGCTTATATTCATCTTGTTGTGCCAATTCTTTCCTGGTCCTTTCCGTTCCTGTTTCCGCTGGCCGCAATGTATCTGGCGCGCCAGTTCGTTTCAATGATGCTCCTTCAACGTATGCAAACGGTGTAAAACCACCCGCCCGTTTGATGATATCAGAAATACGTTCATCTTTTCTCGTAATGGTATACTCACCAGGATAAAGCACTTCGCCCTCCACCCAAACCGTTTTTTGGGTTTCATAACCGGTGGCCGTACGGACAACCACTTTGTCAAAAGGCATCAATACAAAATCCTGGTCAGCCTTACTCAATTCGCCGCCTGTGGCCACGTGAAAGACCTCCGCGGTTTGAGCGGACTGCGACATTGGGTCCGCATTTTTCACGCGTCTAGATACCGCTATTCGACTACTTGTCGCACTTTCGCGGAAGCCGCCCGCTTTAATAATCAAATCTTGCAGTGTCATTCCCTCTGCAAATGAAAATTGTCCCGGGAAGCGCACTTCGCCATCAATATCCACCGTGTACTGTTCGCGCAGGTCGAAGATGGAAGCTATGGTCACCACATCCTCACGTTTCAATTCGACATCGGGCGTGGTTCCCGCAATAATCCCAGCCACATTAAAAGAAAGTTGCTCGGTCTGCATATCATCTTGCAGTCGAAGAATATAACCCCGATTCAGGAAAGCATCTTCCTTCAGTCCATCCGCTTTTTTGATTAACATCGATAATGTCAGTCCGGGACTCAGCTCATAATCGCCCGGCCGGAACACCGCCCCCTCAATCCGCACCCTGTTTTCAAAACGTTTCAATATCGGCGCCACTTCGTATCGGTCGCCCAATCGGGGCGTATAGTGCGCAAATTGTGTTTGCAAAAGATCTTCAATACGCCGTTCCTTATCGGTCTGTCTCGTCACCTTGATGCGGGCCCGGTAAGCCTCCTCCGTAAAACCACCCGCATAGGCTAATAGATGATCGAATGTTTCACCCTCTTTCAATTCAAAGATAGCTGGCCTTTTCACTTCCCCAAGTATCGAAACCCTATTTTGATAAGGTGGCACCATAAGCACATCTTGGTCCTCCAATCGGATGTTGGTCGAAAAAAAACCATTCATCAACACATCATAGATATCGAGTACGGCCACTTCCTTCCCATTCCGGATTACACGGATATCCCTGAACGACCCATTTTCGGTGGGGCCACCCGAAAAATACAGTGCATTAAAAGCATTCGCAACCGAGGGTAATGTGTAAGAACCCGGCTGTACCACTTCACCCGTCACCGTCACTTGGATACTTCTAATGTCACCAAGTGCCACGCTCACCTTAGTATCGCCGCTTCGGATCGCCGAATAGACCGTTGCAAGCGATGATTCAATCCGGGCTGTGGCCTGCTCCATCGTCATCCCCGCCACCGAAACGACGCCGATATAAGGGATATTAATTGTGCCTTCAGGGCTAACAGAGAGGGTATGGTCTTCTTCCGACTTACCATATATATCAATCAAAATCTGGTCGCCCGGACCGATTACATAGCTCCGGGGAGTAGCAATGCGCAAACCCGGTTCAAAAACAGGCGAAGCTCCGCGGAACAAAGTGGCACCAAAAATACGTAAGCCGCCATTACGCGCCGAGTCCATGGGCGGGGGGGCCGCGGTAGTGGGGGCCGATAACGAATCGATGATCTCTCGTTCGCTTCGTATTTTCGACGACGCCGCCGATGTGCGCTGGTCTGCTTCGGTTCCATCGAGGTTGGCTATCCGATCGCGCAGTTTTTGGATCTCGGTAGCCGGCATTCCACGCTCACGCGCAATCGCTTCCATCTGGCTTTCGCTCAGACCCGATGTTTCCGCCTGTTTCAGGTAGGCACGAATCTGATCGTCCGTCAAATCATCGATACGGACATTAGACAAATCTGTGGCGCTGATACTTTGCCCGAGGGAAGGACCGCCAAACAACCCAACCCAAACCATCAGAAGAATACTTGCAACATGAATATAGCTATACTTCATCAACCTGATCTGCTTACCTTTAAAACTCAAAACCAAAATCCATTCTTCTAAATTACCACAAATAAACTGTTTTTTTTGCTGCGTACTAAGAGATTTGCTTTATTTTCTTATCATTTTGTTGCTGTATAATGTCAGCTATCGCCTCATGGTAAATGCTGATCACGCGGTCGACCGAATACTCATTGACCATCTTTTTCCTGCCATTTACACCCATTGTCTGGCGCTCCATTGGCGTTAACTCCAGTATCCGCTCCATGCACGCCACGAGGCTATCTACATCTGCTACCCGGCACAGAAAACCGTTTACACCGTCATCGACCAACTCCTTGCAGCCCGAAATGTCACTGGCAATAAGCGGCTTAGCCATGGCAGCACTCTCTTGCAATGTAGTCGACATGCCTTCGCGATATGACGGAAGGACCACACAGTCGCACGAGGAAATCACCGGCCTTACGTCATCGATTGCCCCCAAATAGGTTATTGTGCCATCGGCCACCCAATCGTCTAACTGTGCTTGTTGAACGGCCGTAGGATTGTCAACGTTTAGATACCCCATGATCCAAAATACGGTATCGGGATATTTCTTTCTTATCCTTCTCGCGGCGGCCACATACTCGGCTACCCCTTTGTCATAAAGCAATCTACCGATGAACAAGAATCTAACCATCGCGTCGCCATCATCTGCGACGGTAATGAGCTCGGGATTAAAGGTATCAAAACAGTTAATCCCCTCTCCCGGAATTTGCCTTGCTTTGGCCCTATCTACCAACTTTCGCGCCACGAAAAAATGAAAATCATCATGATTGAGGAACCAAACCCATTTTGTATGCCTTAGCGCTAGCCGATAAAGCTGCTTGGCTATGAAGGTGACCACCCCTTTGTTGATGAATGCATAGCCTAAGCCGGTTATCACGGCAATGGCTGGTATGCGGTAACGCCTTGCCGCCATCGTGCTGTAGACATTGGGCTTTATCGTGTATTGAAACACCAAATCAGGCCGTTCCGCTGCGTATATCTGGCTAAATTCTTTGTACAACATAAAGTCCTTTATGGGGTTGAGTCCCTTTCTTGACAGCGATTTTAGCAAGATGATCCGAGCTCCCAACTCGGCCAATGGTTTCGTATGCTCGTCGGGCGGGGCCAACAATACCACTTCATGGCCGGCATGTACCAGTGACCTGATCACATCTGTCCGGAAGCGGAGGAAACTCCAAGACGTATTAGAAACCAAACATATTTTAATCGACATGATGATTGATTGCCGCGATAAGCCTGCATTAAATTGCTCCACACCAACTCATCCGCTACCCCGCAAAGATAGCAGAATATCCATCAATAGCATATTAGCCCGATTCGAGTTAGCTTATCCCCAAAAACTTCCTGAAGGTACGGGCGATTTTTCGGTGCGTACGTTCCCCAAGCAGGAGCAACACGGCTCGGTGCATCATATGTTTCATGACGAACCATGGCGTACGTTTCACCCACTGCCCTTCGAAATGATGTACGCACACCGTTTCCGTCCCGGTCTCCATTCCCTTCGTAAACAAGTTCTTCGGAGAGAAATACACGGCCGGGAAAGTCGTCAAATCTTCATAATGCCGAACCACACCGGGTGCGTTTGGCGGCAGGCCATAGCGTTGTCGAAGCATGCGATGGATTAAGAACGGGACAGTATGCATATCCAAACGACCGTCTTCCTGTTTAAAATGCTTACCCGCATAGGTATCCAAGCAGGCCTTGACCCAACCAGATCCTTTTTCGGCCCCTATCACTGCTGCTTCGATATCGCCCATCGAGTCGTACCCGATAAACGAACGGTTTTCCAACAGCGCATCGAATGACTTGAAGACTTCCACATCGGCATCCAAATAAATCCCCCCCATTTGATACAATGCATAAAACCGGATATAATCTGCTGCAAAGGCATACTTCTTACCTTCAAAGGCTTCGTGTACCCATGGCACGTTCGGTGCATTTCCAATGTCCCACCGATACAATTCGTATCCCACCAAATACCGCTTCCAACTGGCAAAACACTGCTCAATCAATTCCGGATAAGGATCGTCGCTCAACCAGCAATAGTGTATTATTTTAGGAATCATACGATAGCGTAAGGCCTAACCAACTCCATATCGATCATTTTCAATCCGTAGTAAAGCACGAATATCATAAAAACCAACCTGATAAATAAACCGACATTTCGGTCCTTTATGTCGTCCTCTATCATACTGAATAGATAAGGCATCACCAAGGCGATAACCGTAAAAAGCAACGAAGATAAGCGTTGCATTATCGCAAACGAAATAAACATCAGGTTAATGAATGAGCCCAAGGATAAGGCGACCATGAAAAGGTCGAGCGTCCGTTCACCATAGAACGCTGCCAACTTGCTCCGGTAATAAAATATGCCAAGCATAAAAATTTCCGCTATCGCCGAGAGCATATAACCACTCTTCCCGAACTCTCCTTGCTCTACATAGCCTGCCAGCGTTGGGGGGAGCCCACCCAACATGAATAAATACATAACAGGATCGAAAAAACCAATGATCAACCCTGCCACCGGCAAAGCCAGGTAAAACGGATAATTCCGTATCGCTATATACAATAAGTAAAACAGGGGCACAATGAGTACGGAGCTATGTATAAAAGCAGCGAAGAAAACCGAGAAGAAAGACCACCAGTACTTTCTATCAACGAAAAAACAAATTGACCAAAAGCCCATTGCCGCCGACAATGCATACCGGATTTGAGTGAAATCCCGATAGAGGTAAAAAAAGCACAGGTATATTAAAACGGAAAGAAACGGCATGGGGCTGTATTTGTAGAACAACGTAAAGTTCAACAAGCCGGTAAGGATCGCCATGACCATAAAAACGACGTGGATGTTGCCGCCCAAAGTAAAAACCAACTTATTGAAAAGCAGGTATCCCCGCTCCATCGTTTCGTCATAATTTCCAAGCAGCAGATCGAGCCAGGTATATTTTTCACCCACCAAACGGAAAGCATCCTGATAGGCAATCCCATCATTATCGACACCCAAAGCACGGAGACCCACGAAACCAATCAACAACAAACAGAGCGGTATATAAGCACACAGTCTGATATACCGTGCCTCGATAAAATCAAAGACGACAAACAAGAACGTGACAGCAAATAATATATAGTACGGTACCATCGTTCAAAATGACAGCTCAACTACTAACAAATTTCAATACCCATGCCGCTGGATACATGATATAAGACCAAGATGAGCCTATGGCCCTCCGATGTTCCTTAAATGAAGTCTGCTTATCGTACACGGCAAACCGCCAATAGTTCAATGCGGCTTTCAGCCGTTGGACCTTTGTCAGCCCCGGAAGGGCCGCCATTTCAGCATAATACAGGCAGGCGCCTCTCGGGCTATCTCTTCGAAGTTGCACTGACGAATCGGTAATCCCTCCGACCAAATATTCACAGCTGTAAATACCATCTTTGAAATAGCGCAGTACATAGTTACGGCCAATACGGTTAAGGGTCAATGCATCGGCACAAAACCGTTCGCCCGGAATCTCCGGATAAGGGTATTGCGCCATAATCGATGTACGGATTACTTCGGCCCTATCCCCTTTGTAACCCCATTTAAATCGGTAATCGATCGGCGAAACATCCAGTATCTCGTAGTCCACGTCTCCACCGATTACCCGACCGTCTGCGTGCACCCGTAATCCGCAAACACCAGCGTACTTAACCGCATCGGATAATTCGAGAACGGCCTGCCATTGTCGCACGATGGCTGATAACGCATGTGGAGCGATCGTATCATCGCTATCCACCGTGAAAAACAGTTCCCCTTGGGCTAACTGCACCCCTTTATTTACCGCGGCATGCTTACCGGAATTCTGTTGGTAATGGTAGCGGATGTTGATCTGGTTTTCAGCAATAAAACGAGCCATTACCTCACCCGTGCCGTCAGTACTCCCATCGTCAACGACTACCCATTCAAAGTCGTCAAAATCCTGCGTTTTTAAACTTCCGTAAAGCAGACCAAGATAACCGCACCTATTGTAAGCGGGTGTAAAGACAGTGACGTAGGGATTGGGTTTACCGCTCATTATCAAGTTAGCCAATTGGTGTCCTTATCATGGTTTTAAACAGGAGAAGCCCCTTTTTATTGCCGAGCTCAAATTTATTCTTCAGTACAATGAACAATCGCTCCGCCACCGATCGGCTGGAAGCAAATCGGAAATAGGCCTGAAACAGTTTGCTTTTGGCCCTATCGATCAACTCCCGGTAGTGCGTGTAGAATGCCTCATTTGCATGATAGTGAAGCCGACTGATTACCGGCCTCCTTTCCACTAAAAAAGAGGCCAGTTTGCCAAAGGTGCCACGCGGCTGGTTGCCTGTCGCATTTTGGCTATGCTGCCTATACCAAACCAATACTTCGTCCAGGTAAACGATCTGGCCAAACGTTACGGCACCCATCGTTATGAGGTGGTCATGCATCGCAACAATATCGGGAAAAGGCCGCAAGATATCCATTAATTGATGGTTGAAAATCACCGCACATCCTTGGATACCTGAGTTGAAAAATAACGTATCACGGAGCGTATGGGGGTGAATTACCGTTGATTTTTGTGAAATCGCCGTACTACCTCCTTCATACAAATAAGAATTCGTGTATAACGCCGTAGGACCTTCATATTTGGCAATACCCGCGACCATCCGGCCCACCTTCTCCGGAAGCCAGATATCGTCTTGATCGCAAAACATATAGAATTTGCCTTCTACATGCCGCATGAGATGCAGAAAATTGGCCGCAGATCCTAGATTGGTCACACCATCATCCATGATCGAAATGCGCGGATCCCTATGTTGATATTCCTCAAGTATCAACAACGTATCGTCGGTCGATCCATCATCGTGCGCAATTAAGCGCCAAGATGTATAGGTCTGCCCAATCAGCGAGTCAAGTTGTTCACGGAGGTACGTCCCTCCATTGAACGTAGCCATCAATATAGAAACTACCGGACTATCGTTCACAAGCAATCAATTGTTCGAAGTCGACCATGCGTAAATCGGAAACATACCGCATCATCAGTTCCCTATTCTTTTTACTTTTCCTAACCAGCAAATTTGCCGAAAAATCCTGATAACGGAGGTATTCATAGCCCATTGCCTCAAAATCACCAATGTGACTACTTTTGACAATCGGTGTAATGCCATAAAAAAGGTATTCGACCATCTTTGTGGGGCATGCTACCCGGTTAATCAACATATCGTCTCGCAGTATAAATCCGTAATGCGCCGATTGGTAATACCCGCGCAATTCGTGGGGCGAAACGGTGAGTACCTCGATGTTACTACCAAGCTGTACACCCAAATCCAACAGCCGCTTTTTCAAATCCGTCGGTTGCCCCGTCAACAACGTATACTTAATGCGATCAGATCGGTTCTCTTTGATAAGCGAAATCAACAGATCAACATTTTGCCACGATTGGAGGTTGCCACTGTAAATCACATGCACCTTGTTGTCGGGCGTTGCGCCGGCCATCGGCGGTTCGCGCTGCAGGTGGGCCGGTAATATCGGATATCGCATTGCCCGACTTTCCCATTCGGGATATTTACGGCGGAAATGAGCAGTCATCACATCCGAGACCGTCACCACGGTATCTACCCGCCGGAATATCCGTTGTTCAGCAAGACCGTATAGCCTCCCTCTCCTTGCTGCTCCCTGATAGTGGAGTTCTTCTGGAACAACGCCATGGGCATCTAGTACAACGTGCGCCTCTCGCCGGATAAAGCTAAGGAATGGTAAAAGGGGCAACACATTGATAACCGAATGAAAATAAAGGGTGTCGGCCTGTTTAATCAACCTGATAATCAGTGAAAAGTGCCGGAAAATATTGCAGCGGTACTGTATCCCACCATCAGCGAACTGTTCGGTCTCCATTTTCCAATACAACCGGTGAGAAACCGTTAAATAGCGGCGCTCCCGGGTTGCGCATAATTGATCGATTGCAATGACGCGCTGAGACATCCCCTCGTATCGCGCTTTTTCGTCCGGATAATTGGCAAGCACTAACAACATGGTCTAATGTTTTAGGTCCGCAATGATCCCCGCAATGCGGTCGGCACTTTGCCCATCCCCATATACCGACGATTTGGTGGCCATGCGCTGGTAAGCCACGTCGTCATCCAATAATGCCATGGCTTCATTGTAAATACGATCCTTGTCGGTTCCAACAAGTTTCATTGAGCCCGCACCGATAGCCTCGGGGCGCTCCGAAAAATCACGCATAACCAGTACCGGTTTTCCCAGTACAGCAGATTCCTCTTGAATGCCACCACTGTCCGAAATAATGAAATGAGCCTCCAACATGAGCCATATGAATGCAGGATAACCCAACGGGTCTATTAATTTAATATTATCGATATGAGCCAACCGCTCGTAGACAATTTTCCTGACCACCGGATTACGATGTACGGGAAATACGATCTCGGTATCGGGGTGGGCAGCTAACCGCACCAACGCATCACAGATATTGTACAACCCGGTTTCCTGGTTTTCGCGACGATGTGCCGTTACCAAAACACATTTCTTATTCCGATTAACCAATGCTTTCAAGGCGGCAATCTCATCATCTTCATAATGTTCCAGTGCCTTACTGGACCAATACAGGGCGTCGACAACCGTATTTCCGGTTACGAAAATCGACGTGGACGGAATACCCTCACTCAGCAAGTTGGCCTTCGCTCCTTCCGTTGGCGCAAAATGATAAGTAGCAAGCTTACCCGTTAGCTGGCGATTCATTTCCTCCGGAAACGGCGCATAACGTTGATACGTTCGGAGACCGGCCTCCACATGCCCTACAGGTATTTTCGCGTAATGCGATGCCAGTGACGCCGCCATTGATGTGCTCGTATCACCATGCACCAGCACCATATCAGGCCGGAATTCATGCAGCACACTTTCCATCCGCTTAATGATGTCGGCAGTAAGCCCAAAAAGGCTTTGGTTCTGTTGCATCAGGTTAAGGTCGAATTGAGGTTTCACGTCAAAAAATCCGAGTACTTGGTCGAGCATCTCACGATGCTGGGCGGTAACGCAAACCCCAACCTCGATAGCCGTCTGATATTTAGAAAGCGCCATTATCACCGGCGCCATTTTTATCGCTTCGGGCCGGGTACCGAATACCAATAGGATCCTTTTCATGCGTAGCTCAGTCACGATTTTACAAGTATACGAAATAGTTTAAGGTAATAACGGTCGCGGTGCCAGCATGCCCTTACCAGCGCCTGCGTAGCCAGTAGAACCTTTACCGATAGCGCTGTAGCGGCACCTTTGGTTTTTCGGAAAAATTTAAGCCGACTGGACTCGAAATACTTCGCCTTTACCAGACTCATCAGCGCCCTCGTTTGGTGCGAAGCCCCTTCGAGATGGACAATCTGGACCGCCGGCAACAACATGGAGAGATATCCCGCCTTTTTCATCCGATATGCAAACTCTGTTTCTTCAAAATAAAGGAAAAAATCAGCGTCAAATCCGCCCAACTTGTCGAATAATTCCCTCCTAACAAACATATCGGCTCCCGATACATAATCAACGGCCCGTTCCTGGTAGCTTTCATTTTTAACCCCTATCGAAAACTCCTCTTCAAACTTCCGTCGGAAAAACCGGTGAAGACCCATTTCGAAAATTATCCCCATAAGCGAAGGGAAATTGCCATATGAGGCTTGTTTTTCCATCTTTTCATCCAGCAGATCACCGCCACAACAGCCCACATGGGCATTATCCGGACGGTCCATAAACGGAACAAATCTATCGGCAGCATCGCACAACAGTAGCGTATCTGAGTTGAGAAAAAACAGGTATCTTCCGTGCGCCACCTTCGCGCCTTGATTATTCGCCGCTCCGAAACCTACATTTTTCGCATTGGCCACCAACGTTACACCCGGTACGCTCGCCAATTTCTCTGCCGAGTCATCCCCCGATGCATTGTCAATAACAATGACCTCATAAGGTTGCGTGTTGGTATGTTCGCGAATTGACGCGATACAGTGCAGTACCAAATCCGGCGTACGGAAATTGACAATGATAAAGGATACCGTTACGTCCGCCATGTCTCCCCTATTTTCTTGATCTGCTTTTTTGGATTAAACCCACCGCCTTTTGCCAATACTGCACCACAAACAGCCGCTCTTCCAGACGCAATATAAACAGCAAAGTCAACATACTGATCAAAATGATACTGCCGTTGGTAATAAATACCATGTAGTTACCTACGCTATGCGGAATAAGCCCCGTCAGCAAGTAGCTTCCCACCACTACCGTAGCCAGGTAAATGAGGTACTTCAACGTAACCGCAAAAAGGCTGCGCCGGTGCGGATAGGGAAAATAAACAAATAATGCCGCAGCGGAAACACTGTGCGCCACAATGAAGGTGAGCGGAAATGTGTATACGCCGAATGTCTGGTAATACAAAAAATTCAACCCGATCATAATCAGCTGGGCAAGCACCCCAAAAAAAGCATAAATTTTGCCCTTATTCGTTGCTAGCAGGGCCAATCCAAATATAATATAGAAAAAATTGACCAAGGCTGACCATGCATAATAAATAGCCAGGTCACTGATTTTCAGGATGGCCTCGAACGACATTTGTTCTTTATGATACAAGATTATCCCTATCAATTCTTCGGCCGAGGTGCATAGCAATGCAATCAGCGCTGTGACAATGAGAAAGCCGAATTGGTAAATTTGCTTAAAGTCGGCCAAAAAACCCACAGGGTCGCGCTTCGCAAAGCGGCTTGACAATACCGGCACCAGCATGGTAAGCAATACACTCGTCAGCACATTGATGGGTATATCCACAAATTTACGCGAATAATCAAGTATCGAGACCATCCCTTCACCCAATAGGTTTCCCAAGGACTTCTCTACCAAGAAATTGACCTGGATAAAGAAATAGGGAATAAAGAAGGGTAACGCATAAATAAGAAAAGGCTTGAAATCCCATAGTCTTATCTTGATACCCCCCGAGAAAATCGGCACTTTCCGCAAGTATACTTCGTAAGCCACCAGCGAAAGCATCAACAACAACCCAATATAATAGGAGACTGCCAATGCGTAGATACCGATATGGGGAGCCAACAGTACCATGCTCACCACATTGACCAATGCCGCCACGCAGTTGGAAATTTCCGGCACGAAAAAAGAATTATAGGCGTTGAGTATACTGATACCCAGTTGGCTGAACTGATCAAATAACAAAGAAGGGGCAACAACTAGCAACATCAATACCAATGCCGTGATCTGTTCCTGCCCATACGCAGGCGCCAGCACACGCGCAATCGGATATGGAAACGCAAATAAACAACTAATCAAGACCACGGTAACGCCCAGCGTGACCACCAATAAAGATCGGACGCGCTCAAGAACACGCTTTTCCCCTTGCTCTTCGCGAAGGATAATAAATTTAGCCCGGAAGGTTTCATTCATTGGGCCCCACACCGCCAAATTGACCACCACAATACAGTTCAGCGCAATCAGCCACATATCTCGATCTAAAGAAACACCAAAATACTTGGCAGCTAATGACAATCCGACTACAGAAAAGGCCAACTTGGTAAACCGGAGAATGAATAATATGACTGTTTTCCGTTTCAATTTTCTATTTCGGACATCGAATGTTCAGTTTGCAAAGAAACGCTAATTTTAGCGAATTTCATCGGCATGACCATTTCGATGGTCGTTGGGCGACCAAAAAGTTTGTTTTGAATCACAAACTTTTCTAAGTTTGAACATGAAAGCGCTAACATACCACCCTATTGGCATAGCCGGCGCCACACCTTGTTTAAATAACTACAAATGAAGCGTTATATCAATGAGCAATACTTGAATTTATCGACCGTTGCTGGCAACCATGCAGGCCAATACGCCCACGCATCCCCCTTTCCCAATATCTATTTCAAGGATTTCTTCAACCCCGATATGTTAGAAAAAGTACTGAAGGAATTCCCGGACTTGGCCCAGAAAGATGCTGTGAAATTTGACAATCCGAATGAAAAAAAGTTGGGAGGAAAAGGTGAACAGCCGTTTGGAGAGGAAACCAAGCAATTCATGCACTTCCTCAACTCGCAACCCTTCCTCGAATTCCTACAACAACTCACGGGTATCCACGAACCGTTAATCGGCGACCCCTATTTCGTCGGTGGTGGATTACATGAGATCAAACGGGGTGGGTTATTGAAAATCCACGCGGATTTCAACAAGCACCCCATATTGAAGTTAGACAGGCGCATCAACGCATTGGTGTACCTCAACAAAGACTGGAAAGAGGAATATGGCGGGCACTTCGAGCTTTGGGACAGGTCTATGACCCACTGTGAGAAGAAAATCCTCCCTGAGTTCAATACGCTGGCTATTTTTTCTACCACAACGTTCTCCTATCACGGCCACCCCAACCCCCTCGATTGCCCAGAAGACCGTAGCCGAAAATCCTTGGCGCTGTATTATTATTCCAACGGTCGCCCCAAGGAAGAGGTTGACGAAAGTTTAAGCCAACACAGCACGATTTTCAAGGCGCGGGAAGGGCATGCAGGGGACGAGCAGGTAAATAGCGGTATTCCCCGGCCGAATCCCCTGAAACAATTTGTCAAAGACTTGATTCCACCTATTTTCATAAAACTCTTGCGCCGGTAATGGTTTGAGAAACCGGAAAACCTTCGTAATGGATCGCTGTTGTTATAGTGAACTAGTGCTACCTTTTGGTTATGACATTGAAATCACTCCCGAACAATGCTTACGTCAACGGCAAATTCATCTCAGGCCGTAAAACCTTTGATGTCATTAACCCGGCCACGGGCGATATTATCGCGTCGGTTCCCGATCTTACTGTTACAGATTGCCGAAAAGCGGTCGATTATGCGCATGAGGCCTGGCTAGGCTGGCAAAATATAGATGCAACCCAACGCAGTCGGACCCTGCGGAAATGGTACGAACTGATTGTGGCGCATAGGCAGGATTTGGCGCGCACGATGACGAGGGAAAGTGGCAAGCCGCTTTCGGAGAGCCTTGCCGAGGTCGACTATGGCGCTTCATTCGTCGAATGGTTTGCCGAGGAGGCTAAACGGGCCTACGGTGAAACCATTCCGGCAACTAAAGCTGGCCAACGACTCATCACCATTCGCCAGCCCATAGGAGTCGTAGCAGCCATCACCCCCTGGAACTTCCCATTAGCCATGATCACGCGGAAAGTCGCACCCGCCTTAGCCAGCGGCTGTACCGTAGTTTTGCGTCCAGCTTCGCAAACACCGCTCACGGCATTGGCAGTAGCCAAACTAGCCCACAAGGCAGGTTTCCCTGCCGGCGTGTTGAATGTTGTGACCGGAAAGGATAGCAAAGGCATGGGTGAAGAATTGACAACCAACGAGCGTGTGCGGAAGGTGTCATTCACCGGTTCAACAGAGGTAGGCCGGGCACTTATGGCCAATGCCGCCGGCACCATTAAAAAGGTTTCGCTCGAACTGGGTGGAAATGCACCGTTCCTCGTATTTGACGATGCGGACATCGATGCCGCTGTGAAGGGGGCAATCACGGCCAAATTCCGCAACTCGGGTCAAACGTGTGTGGCCGTTAACCGATTCTACGTGCAGGATGGCGCCTTTGATGCATTTGCCAAAAAATTAACTGCGGCCGTTAGGAAACTAAAAACCGGTAACGGTCTCGATGAGGAAGTGGATGTAGGACCGCTCATCAGCAAAGACGGACTGGAGAAAGTTAAAGCACATGTGAAAGATGCCATCGACGGCGGAGCTGAGCTCCTTACTGGTGGTAAGGTAAAGAAAGGCCTATTCTATCAGCCTACGGTGCTGGCGGATGTAGTCTCATCTTCACTGATAGCCCATGAAGAGACGTTCGGCCCGGTGTGTGCGCTGTTTCGCTTCAAGACCGAAGCAGCGGGTGTCGCCAAGGCAAACGATACCGAATTCGGCTTGGCAGCTTATTTTTACAGTCGGGATGTAAACCGATGCTGGCGGATAGCCGAGCAGCTAGAATCGGGTATGGTAGGCATCAACACGGGATTGGTTTCCAATGCGGTTGCGCCATTTGGTGGGGTCAAGCAGTCCGGCATCGGCCGCGAAGGCTCTAAGCATGGGCTGGATGAATACACGGAAATCAAATACCTCTCTTTTAATGAGTAATCCGTATTAACTACCACGCTATGCTCATGAGCTATAAAGTTTTGCTCATTAGCACCAGCGTTCCGCTCATGAGCTATAAAGTTTTGCTCATGAGCTATAAAGTTTTGCTCATTAGCAACAAGGCTTCGCTCATGAGCTATAAAGTTTTGCTCATTAGCAATAAGGCTTCGCTCATGAGCTATAAAGTTTTGCTCATTAGCAATAAGGCTTTGCTCATGAGCTGAAAAGTTTTGCTCATTAGCAATAAGGCTTTGCTCATGAGCTGAAAAGTTTTGCTCATTAGCAATAAAGCTTTGCTTATGAGCGGAAAAGTTTTGCTCATTAGCAATAAGGCTTCGCTCATGAGCTGAAAAGTTTTGCTCATTAGCAATAAAGCTTTGCTTATGAGCGGAAAAGTTTTGCTCGTTAGCAACAGCGCTCCGCTCATGAGCCAAGCCGCTGCAATCTACTACCCCCGCTCCCTGATTTTCTTATAGAGCTTCACGGCAACCATCAGCATCACACCGAACAGCAGCAAGCCCACCACCCCGTAGATCCAGTTGATGGTGCTTTTGAGCACCACCACAAAAACAATGGCAAACAGCAGCACCGTAGCCAGTTCGTTCCATAAGCGCAGCCGTGTGGAAGTCCACGTATTCACTTCGGTACGCAGGTTGAACATCACGCGCTGGCATACGAAGTGGTACCCCACCAAGCCGAGCACGAAGGTCAGCTTCACGTGCATCCACCCGGCCTGTAAAAGTGCCGGGTTAACATAGAGCATCACGAGTCCCGCCCCTACCGTGAGGTACATGGCAGGTGTGGTAATGATCCACCATAGCTTGCGCTCCATCACCACAAACTGCCGGTGCAGCACCTCATATTCCGTCGCCGGCTTCTGCTTTGCCTCCGTATGGTAGATAAACAGCCGCACCATATAAAACAGCCCGGCCATCCAGCAGATAACGAAGATGATGTGTATGGCTTTCGCGTAGAGATACAGCATGGAACCAACGTAAAGGGTAAAATCTAATACCTAAACTCTTTCACCACCTCAAACGCGTATTTTACGTTATCGAATGGGATGTCGGGCATGATACCATGCCCTAAGTTAAAGATAAACCCATCCTGTCCGCGCATACGCTCAAACAGCTGCAAGATTTTCTCCTTGATTACCTTTTTATCGGCATACAATACAAACGGGTCCAGGTTACCCTGCACCGCCACGCCTTGGGGGAGATTATCTTTGATGTTACGGAGATCCGCATTCCAATCCACGGAAACCACGTCAGGGCCAGCTTCCGCCATCAGCGGCGCAAACACCGAGCTCCCCTTACAGAAAGAAATGACGGGAATATCCTTCCGGTGTAACTTAGAAACGATTTGGGCATTATATGCATGGGCAAACACCTGGTAATCACTCCACGAAAGTGCTTGTGCCCAGCTATCAAACAACTGCACCGCGTTCACCCCGGCAGCGATCTGCATATTGAGGTACGCGACCGTCAAATCGGCTATTTTCTGTAAAATGAGATGCGCCAGTTCGGGTTCGTTATTAAGCAGCAGCTTGGTGCGCTTAAAATCGCGCGATGAACCGCCCTCTACCAGGTAACTCAACACCGTAAACGGTGCGCCGACAAACCCGATGAGGGGAATGCGGCCCTGCAAGCGCTGCTGGATAACCCCGATAGCATCACCAACGTATTGCAATTTGTCCAGCACATCGGTACGCAACGCTTCCGCATCCGCCTGCGTGCGGACCGGGTTGGCAAAGCGGGGGCCCACGCCCTGTTCAAAGCTTAACTGCCCGCCCATAGCCTCACCCGTCACGAGGATATCTGAAAACAAAATGGCGGCATCCACCCCCAGCAAATCCACCGGCAATAGGGTTACATCGGCCGCTATTTCGGGCGTCTTGCACATCTCCAGGAAAGAATACCTGTTTTTGATCGCCCAATATTCTTTCATAAACCGGCCTGCTTGCCGCATCATCCAAACCGGTGGCCGCTCAGTGGGCTGCGAGAAAGCCGCCCGGATGAGCAAATCGTTCTGTAAATTGTTTGTCACGCTTATTCTTTTGGTATTTCGTTTTCGATTTTATTGATGATCTGTGCTACGCGGGAGGTCACTTCCAGCTTACGCGCCAGCTCGACATACGCCCGTACCCGCTCGTAGTCTTTTTTCCGTAGATTGATATTGGCCAGGTGGACCAAGATAATGGCTTTGTCGTTCGGGCGGCGGAATGGCAACCGTGAAGCGATCTGGAAATGCCGCTCGGCGGCATCGTAATCCTCCGCTTTCAAGGCTATATTACCGCTCATAAACTCGTAATAGTTGCGCCGCCCTTTACGTAGGTACTCGGGCTTCCTGATGTCTGCCAACAGCCGTTGTGTTTTTTCGTAATCTTTTTTCTGGAACGCTTGGGTGGCAATGAAGACCGTACCTTCCCTGTAATGGCTCCAGATCAGGTAACCCATGGCCCCGGCCACCATCGCGGCAACTTGGTATGCTTCGGTGTAGATTGCCCAAGCCAGCACAAAAAAAGCAAGTACCAATACGATGGCACGTGCTCGGGAAGTCATCATGATGCTTGTTGATTGTCGGTAAATTTATAACCTACCCCACGGATAGAATGGAAGTATATCGGGTGTTTCTGGTCGGGCTCGAAGTACTTCCGAAAGGTTAGGATAAAATTATCGATTGTGCGCGTAGACGGGTATACATCATAGTTCCAAACGGTTTCCAGTATCTGCTCGCGCGATACCGCCTCATTGCGCCGCTCGATAAGCAGCTTGAGCAACATCGTTTCTTTTTTGGTGAGCGAGGTCACCGTACCGTCCGCGTGGTGTAACTCGAACGAATTGAAGTAGATGGTTTTGTCGCCAATCTGATACGAATTGAGCTCTTTGAGGTCATCTCCCTTCATCCCGCGACGCACCAAAATCCCTACGCGCAGAATCAACTCTTCCAAGTTGAACGGCTTCACGAGGTAATCATCCGCTCCCTTTTTGAGCCCAGTGATACGATCCTCGCTGCTATTTTTCGCCGTAAGGAACATGATGGGCACTTCGGTATTTTGCAACCGTATGGTTTCAGCCACTTGGAAACCATCGATCTCAGGAATCATCACATCCAATATCACCAAGTTGAACCGCTCTTCCTTGAATATCTTCAATGCCTTTTTTCCATCGGTGGCCGTAGACACGCGGTAACCTTCCAATTCGAGGTTGAGCTTGATGGCGTCCAACAAGTGCTCCTCATCTTCTACCAATAGAATGCGTTGCTTAGTTTGTTGCATAATGATTATTAAACTTAGATAAAGTTACTTTACCGCTTTACCGTCGGTGAGCTCGTAAGCTCGGTTTTCCGCTGCCGCTAAAAAAACAGCATTCGTTAACGGAAACATGACTTCAAAAATACTGCCCGACGGCGTATTATCTTTTACTGAAATATGTGCGCGGTGACGCTCAAGCACCGTTTTCACGATATATAGCCCCAATCCCGTTCCTTTGGTCTTTCGGGTATCTTCACTCCCTACACGATAAAACTTGTTGAAAATCAATTTTTTTTCATTGTCTGCAATCCCCATGCCGTGGTCTGCCACACTGAATATGACATTGCCGTTATCCTGGGCAAGCTTTATCGATACGTGTGCGCACGGAGGGGAGTATTTCACGGCATTCTCGATCAGGTTAGTCACCACATTCGTGATGGCAAATCGGTCTCCCTCGATTTGCAAGCCGGATTCGAGCTCCGTTTTGATTACCTGCGTCGTGCACGAATGGATCTGCAAACGGCCCGCCACATTCTTTACGAGTTCACTGAGGTCGATATTTTCCTTAGGGAAGTTGTAGCGCAAGTTCTCGAGTTTTGTGGCAATCAGCACATTACCCACCAAATCATCCAGCCGCTCGATATCCTTTAGCGAGTTAGACAGGAACTGGTTACGCTGTTCGTCACTCAGGCTGCGCTTAAGAATGGTCTGGATGGCCAGTTTGATGGAAGCCAAGGGAGATTTGAGTTCGTGGGTCACCGCCAAAAGAAAGTTCTGCTGCTGTTGCTGTATCTTATGCTCACGCACGAATGCCTTTTTCAACTTGAGCGCCCCTACCACAAAAATCAGCATAAAAAATATGCCCTCGCCGATGATCATCACCTTCCGGTCGGGTTGGGCCTCGATAAGCAATACCCCCCACCATACCAACTGCGCCGTGGCGTAAAAAACAAGGAAATAAAACAATACCAAAGGTTTCCGCATAGCAAACTCCTGAAAAGCAACTACAAAAGTATCGATTTACATCGGTTAGTTACAAACTGCAGGTTACATTATGACAATATTAGGAAACTCCCCTCCCGGGGGTGACCAGGTATAATAGCTATCTTTGCCTCATGCAATACGCGGGCAAAACCGACATCTTCTTTGATTTGGACCACACCATTTGGGATTTCGAAAAGAATGCTTCGGAGACCCTAATGGAGCTGTTCGACACTTATCGGTTCCACAGCTTGGGCATTGAGTCTGCCACGGTGTTCATCGATACGTATAACCGCAACAACCACCGCCTGTGGGCGTTATACCATCATGGTAAAATTACCAAGGCAGCGCTCCGTGTGGCACGGTTTGCCGATACTTTTCGCGAATTCGGCGTCGATCCGAAATGGTTTCCGCCAGCTTTTGAGGAAGACTATCTCCGGTTATGCCCGCAGAAAACCAATCTCTTCCCGCACGCGCATGAAACGCTTGCCTATCTGCAGCAGAAATACACATTGCACCTTATCTCCAATGGATTCGGCGACGCCTCTGAGACCAAGATCACCACGTGCGACCTGAAAAAATACTTTAATACGGTTGTGATATCGGAAGTGGTAGGCTTCCATAAGCCACATCCTCAGATATTCCATCATGCGGTCGACAACGCCGACACCACCATCGCAAATAGCGTGATGATTGGCGATAGTTTGGATGCCGACATAAGGGGCGCCCAAAATGTGGGTATGGATGCCATTTATTTCAATCCCAACAATGTGGAGGTACCTTCGGACGTCAAGCAAAGTATCAATACGCTGTCGGCGCTCAAACAGCTGTTTTAGTACTGCTGCTCGCCTTCTCCCCCGCCAAAGTCTTGCATGCCTTCGTTTCGCCGCTTGCGGTCCTCCCGTTTGAGGCTTTGGTCGCCGAACCGATAGCTGAATGATAGTGTGAAGGTGCGCCGCATCCACCGGTGCTCGAAGTACCGATACACACCATTGCTCGTGGTAAACCCACCGAACCTACGTTGGTTCAGGAGGTCGCGAGCATTAAACATGATACTCCCCTTGCGGTTTAGCACATCCAGTTTGAGCGCCGCATCAATAACGTAGTTTTCGATCATCTTTCCCTGGGCCATGATACGGGGAGCCCGGTAGTCAAACCTGGCCTGCAATGAAAATATGGGGGTGAACCGATAGTTCGTCATCACATTCCCATTCCAGCTGAAACCTTCAGAACCGTCGATATCGAACTCCTCACTCCCCTGGAAACGGGTGTGGTAAGCATTCACATTGGCCATAACGTCCCACTTTTTGGAGAGATCTATCCGTGAGATAAGTTCCAGCCCGGTCGATTCATTCCGGCTGATGTTCTGCCACTGCATAAGGGTAACGCCGGTATTTTCATCCACTTCGCGGATAATCGGCTGCGTTACATCGTTAACGATGCGATGGTATACGGAGGAAGTAACCAACAGTGATGGCCACGTCTTCGTATAGCCCAATTCGAATGAATGGATATCTTCGGGCAACAGGTTTGGATTCCCTTGCCGGTGGTTCAGGTTGTCAGATACATCGATAAAAGGATTGACCTGCCATCCGCGCGGCCTGCTTACGCGACGTGTATAACTAAGCTGCACCTGGTTCTTGTTCCCGAATTCCTGCGTCAAAAACACACTGGGATACAAGCGGAAATAATCCAACCGGCCACTCGTCGTACGTTCATCATCGGACAAACCCGGTGTGAGCAAACCAAGTTCCGTATCGAGATAGGCCTGCTCAGCGCGGACGCCTACCTGATAGCCCAATTTATCTGTCAGTTTATTCTGGTAATTGGCATATAATGCGTGTACGCTACTCGTCATGTCAAAATCGTTGCTCACCGAATAATCCGGCCGCAGGCCGTCGGTAGAGTCTACTTGCGAATATTGGTGCTCCAAACTACTGCGTACGGTAGTTTGGTAACCTGCCTCGAATTTATGGTTGTCGCCAAACGGGCGTACATAATCCAGCTGTACGTTGATATTGCGGCCATCTTCCTCGGTGTCATTGATGCGCATACGCTCATACATTTCCTCAGGTGGCGTGGTATAGTCCTGATTAAACCTATTTACACCTTCTTCACCGTCATACCCATATGAGAAGTTGGCTAGCAACTCTTCCCCTTCACGCTGGAAGTCGTGCTTCACATCCAGCGCAATTTCATAGCCTAAATCGTCTTCATCCTGACGGGAGTACCTACTACTATTACCCGATAGTTGTGGGTGGTTAAGATATTGGTAAAATAAGTCCTCGTCGCGATTGTTTCCACGCAGGCTCAGGTTACCCGCCACGCCGATAAGGGTCTTCTCGCCAAGGTAATAATCCACACCCAATTGCACGCTGTGGTTGAGACCCAGCCGGGCACTTTCGCTCACATTATTGGTTTGACTGCTATTGCTCAATATCTCGGTGTTATTCACCCCCCCACCCATCATGTTCCGGCGGTTGAATGTATAGCCACCGTAATAGTTGAAGTTCCGATTACGGAAGTTGAGATTAAGGCCAGCCATGTAATTATTATAGGAACCCCCGGAAGCATTCACCGAGCCGTTGAATCCCAGGTAGGTGTTTTTTTTCAATACGATATTGATAATACCCGATTGCCCTTCCGCATCGTATTTCGAAGATGGGTTTGTCACCACCTCGATCCGCTCCACTGCATCTGCCGGCAATGCTTGCAGAAATTGGGACACATCACTGCCAGCCAACGCCGATTCGCGTCCGTTGATCAGGATGCGGACGCTACTGGAGCCACGCAGACTCACCGTACCATCCATATCCACTTGCAAGGAAGGGACATTAGATAAGAGATCGGTGGCTGTTCCGCCGACACTCAGGGTGCTTTGGGCAACATTGAATATCTTACGGTCAATACCCAGCTCCATGGCCGGTGGCGTACCTTCCACAACGACTTCCTCAAGCACCTCCCCCGAAGCCTGCAGCAGGATATTGCCTAAATCGACGTGTTTGCCTGATGCTACCGTTATCTGCTCTTTCAGGTAATTATCATAGCCCACGTACGAGACCCTAAGGGCATAGACACCTGGATCGACATCGTTAAACACGACTTTCCCATCATCAACGGTTTGCATCCCAGCGACATACGATTTACCGGTTTGCGTAAGCAACGCGGCACTAGCAAACCCAACCGGCTCCTTAGACCCCGCATCAATCACCATGGCCGATATGCTACCGGATGTCTGTTGCGCAAACAATGCAACGGGCCATGCGAGAACCAGTAATAAGCCAATGTATTTAATTCCCCTTATCCTCCGTGAAGCGTTCATCCGTTTGTTTTCTAACATAAAATAGTACCTGAATATCGGCCGCAAAGATTGTGCTTTTATTGCAATCTGTTATCGATGGTAACCGCTTTATTACAGCTGGGGGGCTGCATCGCTTACATTGTTACCTTAAGACGCCGGTTGTTACTCCACGCTTACCGTGAGGCCTTCTGATTTAAGTATTTTCCGATAAACTTCCACTTCGGTATAACTGCCTTCCAGCACCGCGCATTTGCCTTCGTTGTGGACCTTCCACGCGATGTCCTCGGCCTCGGTTTCCGTATACTGGAGATGCTTTACCAGGCAATTGATCACGTGATCAAACGTGTTGGTTTCGTCATTCCATAGAATTAGGCGGCGACCGGGGGTAACAGCGGCCAATATCTGATCTAGTGTAAAGGTTTCTTCCTGCGTTTCGACCGTCATATAGGCAAAGTTACGTCTTTTTGTAAAATTTCCGTACAATTGTATCAAAGAAACCCGGTTTTAGATAGCGCCATATGCATCAATCAAAAATAGCAGGTATCGGCATGTATGTTCCGAACCATGTTTATACCAACTCCGATTTGACACGTTTCATGGAAACGAGTGACGAATGGATTAGGGAGCGGACAGGCATACAGGAGCGCCGTTTCGCCGACCGATACGGCGAAACGACGACCACCATGGCCGTCGAAGCCGCCAAGGCAGCGATGGAACGGGCTGGCACAACCCCCCAGGATATCGATTTCATTGTCTTTGCCACGTTGAGCCCCGACTATTATTTCCCCGGTTGCGGGGTCTTGCTGCAACGAGAAATGGGTATGCGCGAAGTCGGGGCGCTGGATGTCCGCAACCAGTGTTCGGGATTTGTATACGCATTATCCGTGGCCGATCAATTCATCAAAACAGGCATGTACAAGAACATCCTGGTTGTGGGTAGCGAAAAACATTCATTCGCCATGGATTTCGAGACCCGAAGCCGCAATGTATCCGTTATCTTTGGTGATGGTGCCGGAGCCGTGGTGCTCCAGCCTACCGAAGAAAGGGATAGTGGCATCCTCAGTACCCATCTCCACAGCGACGGCTCAGACGCAGAGCTTCTGGCGATGTACTATCCTGGCGCTCATGCCAACAAATGGCTGGACCATCCAGCACCATTCCCCGACCAAGAATTGGGCGGACTTTTTCTTACGGCAGAGCAGTTGGAAAGTGGCGCCGCCCTACCCTACATGGATGGACCGGCGGTATTCAAGAAGGCAATAGTCAAATTCCCGGAAGTGATCAAAGAAGCATTGGCTACCAACGGCCTTTCTGAAAAGGCCATCGATTTACTGGTACCCCACCAAGCCAACTTGCGGATTAGCCAATATGTGCAGAAATTATTGGGATTGTCGGATGACCAGGTTTTCAATAACATTCAAAAATACGGGAATACCACGGCGGCGTCGATACCCATTGCTCTTTGTGAGGCATGGGAGGCCGGTAAAATAGAACCCGGCGACCTCGTTTGCCTAGCCGCCTTTGGTTCGGGATTTACTTGGGCAAGTGCACTGATCAGGTGGTGAATACCGAGCTTAGCCCACTGAATCTAACGCTTCGAAAGGTGAATTCTTACTGACAAACTCCGGAACGATTTCTTTCATCTTCCTGACGACACCACTGCTGTTCTTCCGTTCGTTCAATGCAACAAGTTCATAAATGATACGCTTCGCATATTCATAGTCGACCGGGTTAACCCGGGCAATATGTATCTTGTCGTGATGGGTAGGCAATACCTTTTCACCATCGTTCAGGAGTTCTTCATAGAGCTTCTCACCACTCCGCAAGCCGGTGTAAATGATTTCGACATCTTTCTCGGGTTTCAAACCGGCGAGCTGAATCATTTTCCGCGCCAGATCGACGATCTTAACCGGCTTGCCCATGTCAAAGACGTAGATTTCACCACCTTTACCCATGGTACCGGCCTCCAATACTAGCTGTACAGCTTCGGGTATCGTCATGAAATATCGTGTAATCTCGGGATGGGTCACCGTCAGCGGCCCCCCTTTTTCTATCTGCGCCCGGAAACGGGGAATAACGGACCCATTCGATCCGAGAACATTCCCAAAACGGGTGGTTATAAAACGGGTTCCCTTCACCGTCGAACTCCGACCGTGGGCCGAATCAACAAATTGCAGCGATTGCTGTCCATCCAGGCTTTGGGTATAAATCTCGGCAATGCGTTTCGAAGCCCCCATTACGTTGGTAGGGTTCACCGCTTTATCCGTGGATATCATCACGAACTTCTTCACGCCAAAGAGGATCGACAGATCAGCGATGTTCTTCGTACCACCGATATTGGTGCTTACCGCTTCCCCCGGATTCCGCTCCATCATCGGCACATGTTTATACGCTGCGGCATGGTAGACCAATTCCGGTCGGTAATCATTGAAAATCTGATGCATCCGCTCTAAATTACGGATATCAGCAATCGCCACCACCACGTTGCTGCTCGGAAACTTTTCCTCGATTTCCAATTGGATCTCATGCATGGGCGATTCCGCTTGATCGCAAAGCACAAGCACCTGGGGTTCGTAGCGCAACACCTGGCGGACAATTTCGGAGCCAATGGAACCGGCAGCGCCCGTAATCAAGATACGCTTGCCGCAAAGGTCGTCACATATCTTGTCATTGTTGATTTTAATAGGTGCCCGTTGCAATAAGTCTTCGATGCGAAGATTCTTGATTTGTTGCAATCGCAGTCTCCCCGATACCCATTCCGAAGCGGGAGGGACGGTTAGCACCTTAATCCCAAGCCGCAAACAGCGTTCTACGATGACTTTCTTATCCCGGCCGCCCAAATGGTCTTTCACAAAAATCATCTGATCGATCGCATACCGATCTTTCAGCGCGGAAAGGTCCTTCACATGGTAAACCCGCTTCCGTTCAATATAACTATTCAGTTTACTGCGGTTGGTATCTATGAAACCGATGATGATGAACTTCGATTCCGTACTGTTCTCCAGGGCCTGCTTGGCCATGACCGCATTTTGGTCAGCCCCATAAATCAACACCCGCACGGTATCTACATCCTGCGCTTTCCGCATCAGCATAAAATAGATGTTCTTCACCGTAATCCGCAGCATAATGAGCAACGAGGTTGCGATAAAAAAATTGATGAGCATCACCAAGCCCAGCTGCGTATCATGAATACCCAAAAGTGGACCGAGGATTAAATAAACAACCATGAGATAGGCCACCGAAGTGAACAGCATCGCCGAAAATATCTTCAACATATCCCGCGTATCCGAATACCGAATCAAACCCGTGTGTATGCGCATCAGGAAAAAGACCGGCAAAGCAATGCTGCTATACATTGCCGTATAGATAAAGAAGTGTCCCCGTACAATCTCTTGGAAATTAAATTGCTTGGCTATAAAGTAGGATAACGAAAACGACCAGGTTAATATCAGTAAATCCAGGAGTAATATTGCCCAGCGGGGCACAGTCTTGAAGCGAAGTATTAGTTCTTTCATGTAAGCCGGATAATGTAGCCTCCTCCTCTTGGCAGGAAATAACCAAGGTCGCCCCACACTTGCTACAATAAATATAGATAAATGATCAAAAAAATCTTTGATCTCCCACGCACGTTGCGATTCCAATGACTCAATAACCTTGCCAAAGAGCGGTATCACATGCTACGTGAAGAACAACACAAATATAGCGGATTTGTTTTCGCAAATATATACCCAATAATAGGTATTTTGCATGTATAGACAGCGTGAACAAAAAAAGGACATCGAATGTCCTTTTTAATAAGCAATTTGTATCGGTAGATACCTAACCGTTAGATAGCGCAGCGGCACCACTCACAATCTCCGTGAGTTCGGTCGTAATTGCCGCTTGGCGTGCTTGGTTATAAGAGAGTTTCAGCGACTTGAGTAATTCGCCAGCATTATCAGTGGCCTTATCCATAGCGGTCATCCGTGCTCCATGCTCAGAGGCATGCGAATCCAGCACCGCCTTATACAACTGTACCCGGATGGCTTTAGGAATCAACTCCTCTACAATCTTCTCTTTCGAGGGTTCAATGATATAATCCACTTCCGTTTCCGCTGTAGTGGAAATTTCCTTTGTTGGCAACAGCGGCAGCAATTGTTCGGTCGTCAAGAGCTGAACAGCGGCATTCTTGAAACGGTTGTATACCAATTCCACGCGGTCGTATTCACCACCAGCGAAACCTTCCATGATTACTTCGGCAATCTTCGACGTATGCTCGAAATTAAGATCGAGGAACAGATCATTGTGATTACCCACCACCTGATAGCTACGTCTCATGTAATAATCTTGTGCGCGCTTCCCGATAGCAATTACGCTCACGTTCCCGGCATGCAACTGCTCGCTGTACCGTTGGGCTATGAGTTGGTTGGCGGCTTTTATCACGTTGGTATTGAAGGCTCCGGCCAAACCGCGGTTGGAAGCAATAACGACGACCAACACCTTATTGGGCTTACGGTCTATCGTGTAGGGAGATGCACCACTTTCCACGCTAGCGGATACATTAGCTAAAATGTCTCTGAGCTTCTCAGCGTATGGACGTAATTGTACAATAGCATTCGTCGCCCGTTTGAGCTTAGCCGCCGAAACCATCTTCATCGCCTTCGTAATCTGCTGCGTAGACGTGACCGATGTAATCCGGTTCCTTACTTCTTTTAAGTTTGCCATTTTTTAGACACTAGACACTAGACATCAGACATTAGACGCTAGACAGCAGACCATACTTCCGCGAAATGTCTGTTGTCTCATGTCTAGTGTCTTTCGTCTCAATTATTAATACTTGTCTGCCAATTCTTTCGCAACCTTTTCCAATACACCCGTCAGTTCATCGTTGTATTTCCCTTCCTTTAAGGCTTTCAACACTTCCGGATGGCGTTGTTCAAGCTGTTGCAGGTACTCCGCTTCAAATTCCTTCACCTTATCCACAGGCACATTGCGGAATAGTCCCCGTACACCGGCATAAATAATCGCCACCTGCTTTTCTACGGGAACAGGAGCGAATTGGCCTTGTTTCAGTATCTCCACGTTGCGCACGCCTTTGTCGAGCACCGCTTTGGTAGCGGCATCAAGATCGGAACCGAATTTGGAGAACGCTTCCAACTCACGGTATTGCGCTTGGTCGAGCTTCAACGTACCGGCTACCTTCTTCATCGATTTGATTTGGGCATTACCACCTACCCGCGATACCGAGATACCCACGTTGATAGCAGGGCGCACACCCGCATTGAATAGGTTTGACTCCAAGAATATCTGGCCGTCTGTAATGGAGATCACGTTGGTCGGGATATATGCGGATACGTCGCCGGCCTGGGTCTCGATGATCGGCAACGCGGTCAACGAGCCTCCACCTTTGACAAGCCCCTTAATCGAGTCGGGTAGGTCGTTCATGTTTTGCGCAATGGCATCCGAGCTATTGATTTTCGCCGCACGCTCCAACAGGCGGCTGTGCAGATAGAATACGTCACCCGGATACGCCTCACGTCCCGGCGGACGGCGCAGTAGCAGCGACACTTCGCGATAGGCTACCGCTTGCTTGGACAAATCGTCGTAGATAATCAACGCGGGACGACCTGTGTCGCGGAAAAACTCACCGATGGCAGCACCCGCCATAGGCGCATAAAACTGCATCGGTGCAGGATCCGCAGCGGATGCGGCCACGACAACAGTATACGGCATTGCGCCACTCTCTTCCAACGTACGGACGATATTGGCAACCGTTGAGTTTTTTTGTCCTACCGCCACATATATACAGAATACCGGCTCGCCAGCGTCATAAAATTCCTTTTGATTGATAATGGTATCGATACATACCGCAGTCTTACCCGTTTGGCGGTCGCCAATCACCAATTCCCGCTGGCCACGGCCAATCGGGATCATTGCATCGATTGCTTTGATACCGGTTTGCAATGGCTCATTTACCGGCTGCCGATAGATAACACCCGGTGCCTTGCGCTCGATAGGCATTTCATACGTATCGCCCACGATAGGGCCTTTGCCATCGATAGGCTCACCCAATGTATTCACCACACGCCCCAACATACCCTCGCCTACCTTGATAGAGGCAATCCGGCGGGTACGCCTGATGGTATCGCCTTCCTTGATCTCATCGGATTTCCCAAGCAATACCACACCCACGTTATCTTCCTCGAGATTCAATACAATGCCTTGCAATCCGTTGTCAAATTCTACCAATTCGCCTGACTGGACTTTCGTTAAGCCGTATATCCGTGCAATACCGTCGCCGATCTGCAATACGGTACCGACTTCTTCAAGCTCGGCTTCTGATTTAAAGCTCGACAATTGTTCTCTCAAAATTGCCGACACTTCATCGGGTCTTACCTCTATCATCTTATTTGTATTAGGGGTTTCTTTATTATTTTGCTTTTTGCTGTATGCCGCTATGCTATTTCAAAATGGCGCCTCAATTTGTTCAGCTTGCCGCTGATGCTTGCATCAATCTGCTGGTCGCCCACCTTGACCACAAACCCACCAATCAATGATGGGTCCACGGTGTTCCGCAGTAGGACCTCGGCGTTAATCTCACTGGCGATCACCTTTTGCAATCCATCCAGGTTCTTCGCAGAAAGCTTGGCTGCCGACACCACCGTCGCATGTACGATACCTTTTACTTCGTTGTATTCGCTGATGAACTCGCGCGCCGTTGCGTACAGGATACCCGCACGCCCCTTACGAACCATAATATGGAAAAAAGCGACGATGGAAGGATGGATTTTCCCACCAAACAACGCATCGAGGATATTACGCTTCTTATCCTGCTTCATGATGGGGTTCTTCAGCACAGCTTGCAGTTCACTGTTGGCACGTAGCGTGTCTATAAACTGCTCCATATCTTTCTTAACCACCTCCAGGGTGCCCTGTTCCTGGGCTAGGTCAATGAGCGACTTGGCATATCGCGACGCAACTTTAAACTCAGACATATCGTTATTGCTCTTTGCCTCGGATGAGTTAATTCAACTTTACGTCCTTCAACAGGTCGGCCACCAATGCCTCCTGCCGTTGTTCGTTTTCAAACTCTTTTTGGAGTACCTTACGGGCAATATCCAAGGACAGTGTTGACACTTGGTTCTTCACTTCCGCCAATGCCTGTTTCTTCTGGTCGTCGATTTCCTTCCGCGCCTGATCGATAAGCTTGGCACCTTCCGCCTGTGCAAGCACCTTTGCGTCGGCTACCAGTTGATCTTTCAACTCCTTTGCTTCCTTTAGGATGACATCGCGTTCCGCACGCGCATCCTTAAGCAGTTGCTCGTTTTCATTGGTGAGGCGGGCCATCTCTTCTTTCGCCTTTTCAGCGGATGCCAATGCACTTTCTATCGATTGCTCACGTTCACCGATGGCTTCCATGATGGGTTTCCATGCGAACTTCTTCAATAGAAACAACAGCAGGAAGAACGCTACCAAGGTCCAAAAAACCAATCCTATACTAGGATTACCAATATCAAAATTCATATACGATGTTAAATTTGATTCCGTTTAAATGAAGGCCGGACATTGGACCAACCGTCGGTTGCCCGGCCCTCTATTCAGTAACCTCTTTGTAAGATCTTACAATCCCATCAAAGAAACCACGACTGCAAACAGGGCCACACCTTCAATAAGGGCCGCTGCAATGATCATCGCAGTCTGAATTTTTGAAGCAGCTTCGGGCTGACGTGCAATACCTTCCATGGCTTTGCCACCAACCTGTCCGATACCGAGTCCGGCACCGATAACTGCTAACCCGGCACCGATTGCCGCAATTGAACCTACCATAACAAATTGAATTTAATGTATATTATATATAGTGTAAACACGTTAATGATGCTCTTCTACGGCCATGCCGATAAACAGGGCCGTGAGCAACGTAAATATAAATGCTTGCAAAACACCGACGAGCAGCTCCAGAACGTTCATGAACAACACAAAGGCTAATGAAACCGGCGCGATGGCCAACGATTTGAAAACGAAAATCAATGAAACCAAGCTCAGGATAACGATGTGGCCGGCGGTGATGTTCGCAAACAGACGGATCATCAGTGCAAACGGCTTCGAGATGACGCCAACCAGTTCGACGGGAATCATGATGGGATAAAGCCACCAAGGCACGTCGGGCGCCAAAATGTGTTTCCAATAGTACCTATTGCCATTGATGTTGACGACAATCAATACGATGAATGCCAACACGAATGTCACAGCAATATTGCCGGTCACGTTGGCCGCCCCCGGGAAAATGGGAATCAACCCCAACAGGTTATTAATCCAAATGAAAAAGAAAATCGTTAGCAGGAGCGGCATAAACCGTGCATAACGATGCCCGATGTTGGGCCGCGCGATGTCATCACGCACAAAAAGGATAATCGGTTCAATGAACGATTGGAAGCCTTTGGGCGCTTTCCCTTGCCGTTTTTTATAGGCACGGGCTACGGAAGAGAAAATCAGCACCAATAAAAACATCGACAAGAAGATGGCCGCCACGTTCTTGGTAATGGAAAAGTCCCATACCTTTTTCGATGCCGCTTCATCCACGGCCCCATCCGCACCCACTACCTGTATTTTCTTTTTATCCACTAACCGGTAGGTATAGTGCTTCCCTTGGTAATCGTGCTCACCGTGGTGAAACCGGGAAGACAGGAAAAACTCAAACCCCTTATCGGTGTAAAGAATTACCGGAAGCGGAAGTGAATAATGACCCACAATGTGCCAGTCATGGGCATCGGCGATATGCTCCATAATCACTTCGGTGGGCTTAAATTCTTCTTCGCCGTGGGCCTCGTGGCTTACCGAAGCAACGGCTGTGGTGGTGGAATCGGCAGTTTGTGCAACGGAAAAGGTTGTAAAAACGGCGAAAATCGCAATGAAGCTGATTTTTTTTGAGTCGAAAAAGTGCCTAAAATCCATCTATTCCCAATTTTTTACGTCTGATTTTGGTCGCGCAAGTTACGTAACAAACAGCTAACTTCAAAGGTTGTGAACAAGAAATATAATGAAAAAAAATTCAATGCCGTAAGCATCTTATTTTCAGGGTATTTTATTATCAATACGGCTACGGCCACCAAACAGGCCAACAGCTTCAGAAAAAGCCCCCCGATAAGACTGAGAATAGACAGTTCCCCTCCTTTTCGGATACCAAGATCGCTCAATATGTAGGCAACCAACGTCGTAGCGAACACCACGACAAAAAGCAACCAGAAATGGGGGCTCAAAACCGGGGTATCTGTGAAGATGGCGGGCAATACAGCGGCTATCCCCGCGATGACAAGTGAGAATCCGTGGAAATAGAGGACGAAACGTAACAATGTCATAGGCTACACCGTTATCTCCCCTTTAAATACATATTTGGCGGGGCCCTCTAGGAATACATCGGTGAAACGCGCCCCGTCTTTTTGGAAGCGTATGGTAAGATTGCCGCCAGCCACCCGGATCGGGATGGTCAGCGTACCGTTCTTTCCCTCGTGCGCCGCCATGGCAATAGCTACCGCCGTGGCTCCCGTACCACAGGCCAGCGTTTCATCCTCCACCCCACGTTCGTAGGTCCGTACAAAATATCCTGCTCCCTCCGCTTCCACGAAATTCACGTTAATACCCTCCGCTTGGTAACGCTCGCTGTTACGCACGCGGCGCCCCTCGGCAATCACCGGAAAGTTTGCCAACCCCTCTACTGTTGCCACGTAGTGGGGCGAACCGGTATCAAGCACATAAGCATCCGCATCACGGTCGATCGCGTCGACGTCGATCATTTGAAGACTTACATAGTCCCGGCGGCCGTCAATTTCGGCATGGTGTTGTCCATCCACTGCCAAAAAGTCGGTTGCTTTGTCAATTATCGCCTGGTCTTTCGCAAATGCGACGATACAACGCCCACCATTCCCACACATGCTTCCCTCCCTGCCGTCGGCGTTGAAATACACCATTTCAAAATCATATCCATCCACATTCTGCAATAGCATCAATCCATCGGCACCAATGCCGAATCGCCGGTCGCACAACCGGCGAACCAAATCGATATCATCCCTGTCAAACAACAGGTTACGGTTATCGATGACAATAAAATCATTGCCTGCTCCTTGATACTTGTAAAACGTGTATGTTGCCATATATTTCCGTTAACCGGTCAAAGGTAGGTATATCCATTCAATAATTCATCACGGGCTGTCAGGTATCCTTCGGAATCCGCTTTAACATTATTTAACAGAAAAGTAGGCCGTTCCATTTGCTTTCGCATGACAAATGGTATTACCTTTGACTATCTGTTTTGCAGAAGCAAGATTTTTCGACTTATAACGATTTAGGAACTATCATGGAACCCGCCGTGTGAGCGACTTTGCAATGAAAGGCGATGTAAATGCAGGTTTCATGAGGCAGATTAAAAAACAAATTACGCAGATGAAAAAATTAGGATTAACATTGTTAACCGCACTGGTAGGAGGTTTGATTGCTGTGGGCGGTTATAAACTGTTTGAAAGCAAACAGGAAAGCAAGATGTCATTTGAGGAACGGCAACAATTGCATTACGCCAGCAACCCAGTGCCAAACGTGGTTTCTTCGACAGGAAACCCCGACTTTACCCAGGCAGCGGCCATGGTTGCACCGGCCGTTGTTCACATCACCACCACCTACCCCGGCCGTAGTAGAAGTTCGGGTGCCGTACCGATGGATTTATTCGAAGAGTTTTTCGGTATGCCACGCCAGCGGCAACAACAGCAACGACCGGTACAGGCCACAGGGTCGGGCGTCATCATCTCTCAAGATGGTTACATCGTTACCAACAACCACGTCGTGGAAGACGCGAATAAAATAGAGGTGCAATTGACCGACAAACGTATTGTTGAAGCCAAAATCATCGGCCGTGACCCCAACACCGATTTAGCCTTGATAAAGATCAATGAAGAGGGGCTTCCTTTCGTCAAATTTGGCGACTCGGATAAAGTCCGCATCGGCGAATGGGTCTTGGCCGTTGGTTACCCCCTGGGGTTGGAATCCACGGTAACCGCCGGGATCGTCAGCGCAACCGGCCGCTCAACGGGGATCATCGCCCGCGAACTGCAGCAACGGCAGTACCAACAGCGTGGGGGCTACCCGCAATCGGATGATGAACCCATCGTCAACACAGCTGTGGAATCGTTTATACAGACAGACGCCGTTATCAATAAAGGGAACAGCGGTGGGCCGTTGGTC